>NZ_JACJQW010000049.1:0-41571 GCF_014696905.1 Nostoc sp. FACHB-190 | reverse complement strand
ACTAAATCCATCGAACACCTCTGAGTAAGTTTCTAAAAAGGCGAAAGAAACAAACAAGACGTAAGATAATTCCAGCAACTTCGATGTAGTCATCCGCCATTATCTAATCCTTGCTAATGGCTTTGCAACGAATAATTCTTTTTGTACCACTACTGGATTCAACTGTAAATTTCCTCTTGGATCTAATATTTAAAGTACTAAAACTACGAGGGTTCAATGCTAGTAGAACCGTAGCCTGATTAAATCGATTTAATATTGCTTGGGCTACTTCTGGGTCAGCGTTGACAGTTGCTAGTTTTTCCAGTATGCAACAGTCAAGGGCTTGTAGCCACAATGACAAGCCTGTATGCCGAACTGCTGATAATAACCCCATGTTGGTGAGAACAGCCAAGTGAAACCCCAGTTGGTCTTGGGAGCCATAGCCGAGATATCCGTTTCTCAGTTCCAGCTTTTCTGGGGTAAATTCTACATACTGTTCAAAGGTAATACCAGCTTTTTCTAGCTGGGGTTGGGGCAATGCAGGGTGAGATTGAGTCATAAAAATTTATTTCAGGTAATCATTGTATAATTCAAGTGAATGCTCCTGCTCGATGACTTTTTGGTGGTAGCAGGACAACAACGGGTTGGTTGCTCCCATTAGATTGGTAAACACCTTTATCTTGCTGTGACGGTCGATTTTCACGGCGATGTACCACCCACTATGGTTAATCATGCTCTCAAAATATTAAGATGAAGTTCGCTGATGAGCGAAAACTTTAGTGATTCGTGCAGAATCAAACATGATGTCACTGAAGGTAACAATCTTGGCTGACAGGGTGTTGACTCTAGTCAGATAATCTCCTACTACTTCTTGGGAATTTATCTTTCAGATGTAACAGTCAGTCTTCTTAGACTGTAGGGTGTATCTCTTGCATCAGTCGTAAATAGAGCAAATATAATTCCATGAGTAAATTTGAAATCAATATCGACCTCAGCAATGTAGATTTCACCTCTCTAGAGACAGAAGATGATTTTCAAACAGAGGCTAAGAAATTACTACCTCAAGCACTGATAAAACTGGGTGAAACTGTGGGTGAAAAAACGTGGGAGGAACTACAGAAAAGCTTAAAAGCAGGGGGAACTAAACTGAATTCTTCTCAAAGTGAAAAACGTAAGTTTATTCAAGAAACAGGTAGAAATTACCAACGAAAAGCTAGCAGCCGAGAAAGGCAAGAACTAGAGGCCTACATTATAGAGCAATTACGCCAACACCAGCAGCAATGAGCTACAGGAATCAAGAACTTTCATTTGCCACAACGTTGTAGAAGTAAACTGCTTTACCCCTATGCAAGAGAAAAGTTATCAGGCAGCATACGCCACCAAAATTAAAAAGTGGGTTGAAACAGCTAAAGAACTTCGCACCGAAAATTTTAGATTAGCACTACCTATCACACGATTGACTAGCATTAAAAGCCTTTGTCATGATGAAATTGCCGCAGAGCAATTTGCTCTCTACCTTTCAAAACAGGTTCAGCAGCAAATAAACGATGCTGACTGTACTAGCCACAAGAGTCCTGAAGAATGGGAGAAGTACAAAAATCTGATTACTGATGCTATTGGTCAGATGGAATGTTACTTGGAAACTCCCACTCTTGAGGGAAAGCAATTCCTTCGTCAGATGTTAAGACAAATCGATGAGTTGCAAGGAGACGATTATCGTCATGTCCCCTGGGCTACTGTACGTTTTGTTAACAGTGGTGAACTGCTCAAACTAGATTATGCTATACGCTGTTTTGTTGAACAAGATTTTCCCTACTATGCTTATAAATTAGCTAGGGAATTCATCGAAGGCTATCAACCTGAATACGGGACAGGTTTGATTCCCGACTCCGTTCCTATGCTGCTGGAAGTGGCTGAGTTTTGGTGTCAATATTATTTTGGACAAAATCTGATCCAGAAGTTTCCCAAATTGATGATCTCAACATAAACTATGCTGTAAAGGCAAAATAAAAAGCTCAGATTACACCAGTGACTAAAGTCATCACCGTCTTCAACCAAGCCGGCGGAGTCATGAAAACCAGCCTCACTATGAACCTCGGCTACCACCTGCACTTGAAAAAACATAAAACGCTGCTCATCGACCTAGACCCACAAGGAAGTCTGACAACTTTTATGGGTTTAGAACCACACGAACTTGAACAAATTGTTGGTGATGCGATTCTCAATGAAGAAACGCCATTACCAATTCATCGTGATTTGCATGGTATGGATTTATTGCCTGCCAATATTTCTCTGAGTGCGGTGGAACTACAACTAGCTAGTGTAATGGCGCGGGAGATTCGGCTCAAGCAAGCTTTAGAACCTATATGCAATCAATATGATTTCATCCTCATCGACTGTCCGCCATCCTTGGGAGTCTTGAGCATTTTAGGTCTGACAGCAGGGACTCATGTTTTAATTCCTATCCAGACACACTTCAAAGCTTTCAAAGGCACGGAATTGCTGCTTGATACAATTAAACAGGTGCGAAAACACGTTAATCCTCGGTTAGCGATCGCAGGGATAGTTCCTACACTTTATAGCAACGCTAATCAAGATAAAGTTATCCTGGAAGCTTTAGAACAACAATTATCACCTCTAGCTAAAGTATATCCGGCAATTCCTCGCGCCACTGCATTTGCTGATGCGGCAATGAGCCGTCAACCTCTAGCAGTTTATGCCCCAAAACATCCAGCAATTACAGTTTTAAAGAAGATTGCTCAAGGAATGGAGAAGTTGTAATGTCAAAAAAACGCCTGGAAGTCCCCAAGATGCGCGGCGTTGAAGATTTATTAACTATGGATGTGGACGCATCTCCAATTACTACTGTTTCTATCGACAAAATTCGAGTTGCCAAACAACCACGCCGTTGGTTTGACCCCGAAAAAATGTCACAACTTGTTCAGTCGGTACGAGAACACGGGATTTTAGAACCCTTGTTAGTCCGTCCGCTCGACAATGGAGAATATGAATTAATTGCAGGGGAAAGGCGACTGAGGGCAGCAAAAGAGATTGGATTGGCTGAAGTCCCAATTGTGAGTAAGGAACTGACTGATAAACAAGCTCTGCAAGTCGCTTTACTTGAAAACTTACAGCGCGAAGACTTAAACCCAGTAGAAGAAGTTGAAGCCATACTGGAACTTTTGGCAATAGATTTAGATGTCAGCATTGAAGATGTCAAATCAATTCTAAACGTTGCTGCCAATGCAAAAAAACGTAATTTGGAGTTGACGGGAAACGTTTCCCGTCAACTCGAACAGATTGAATTTATCTTGGTTGGCATTGGTAAGTTTAATGCAGAAAGCTTTCGGACAAGCCGCCTGCCATTGCTCTCTTTGCCCGCAGATGTCATGGAAGTGTTGCGTCAGGGTCAGCTTGAATTTACTAAGGCAAGAACCATAGCACGAGTCAAAGACCAGCAACAGCGTGCTGATCTCCTATCTTCAGCAATTACTCAAAATCTGTCGTTAACTCAAATTAAGGAATTAATCAAGCAACTGGAATCAGCCCAGACTACACCAGCAGCCGCGACACCAGAAAAGGTATTGAGCAAACGTTATACAGAAATAGGCAAGCGTTTACAACAAACAAAGTTGTGGAAGGACGATAAAAAACGCAAGAAGTTCGAGCGGCTGTTGAATGACTTAGAAAAGCTGCTCGACGAATCCGAGATGTCGAATAACTAATTATTGGTAGTCTTGATTCCTTAATGCTACTTGGCGGTGGATAGACCAAAGAAATGTACATCAACAATCAATACGGTTCGGTTAACAAATGTATCTGTTGAGGTGAGCAGGGGGGCGGAGGAGCTTCAGGTGCAGGGGAGAGCGTACCTTCGTTCCCCCTTTCACCCCTGCACCCTTGCTTGCCTACACAAGTAAGTTTCTTATCCGAACCGTATTGCATCAACAATTAGCCAATCCTATGCTAAAAAACGTGATTTGGGGTTGACGGTAAACGTTTACCGTCAACTCCAACAGATTGAATTCCTCTTGGCTGGCATTGGTAAATTCAATGTGTCAAGCTTTGGGACAAGCCGCCTGTCATTGCTCTCTTCCCCAGCAGATGTTCTGAAAGTATTACATCTGTATCAGTTTGAATTTCTCTTGGCTGGCATTGGTAAATTCAATGCGTCAAGCTTTGGGACAAGCCGCCTACCATTGCTCTCTTCCCCAGCAGATGTTCTGGAAGTATTACATCTGTATCAGTTTGAATTTACTGTTGTCAAAAAATGGCATTACTTCCTCCTTAATCTTGGTTGCAATCTCTCCAAAACCATTGCTGAAAAACCTTTAGGTGATTTCTATAAAATTCAACTTGTAGGATTTTGACGCTTAACAGGTTTAGGCTTGGGCATTGGTTTAGGAACAGGTGTAATTTTTACAGGAAGTTCAAGGAGGACAACGGCTTCGGCGATTGCTTGTACTTGTGTTGTGGTTAAACAAGTAGGAGAACTGGCAATCATTTGTAGCAGTGCGGAAACACCTTGTAAAACTGGAACTGAGCATTCTTTAGCTCCTATCCATTGAGCAACAGGAAAGACTACTGGGGCAGCAACCAACTCATCAGGAAGGTTAGGCATTAAAGAGGTAATCCATTGATTAAACATTTTCTGATGGTACATACTTTGAGAAGTCGGACTATTAGAAACTGCTACCCAGTTATTACCTTCCCGTCGTTTCCATTTGTCTTTATACGCACTAAATGACCCTTTCCAGGTTTTGACTTCTACTAAAAAAATGCCACCATTACCGATGATTAGGTGGTCTATCTCTGTTAAAGAGCCTGAATTAGTGGGAATTAACGCATTATTAAATATCACCCATGTATCTGGAAATGATTGCAAAATTAAGGAAACTCCCCATTCCCCTATATTACCTTTGACTTTGTTTGTGGCTTGGTTAAACTCATACATAAATGACCCCAAACCACTCAAAAAACCATTACCTAATTTTCCATGAATTTCTTGGTGTTTGGTAGATTTTTTGGCATTTATTTGTTGTTGGAATGCTGCCCTTAGTGCAGGTGATTGTTGCATAACTTTCATAAAAATTTTAGTAATGTTTAGATAATTACCAGACAGTGTTTACCTATCCATTAGGTCTGTAACTGTCATTTTTATGATTCCCAGAAGCAAAGGGCGATCTGCTGTTTCTCTTCAGGTGTAGTTAGATTATCAAGAGTTGGAGCGCAATTATTGTAAGGCTGCTTGAATTAACCTCTGCTGCAATCTGGTATATCGCTCCTGGGACTTTGTAGAACGAACGCACATACTGATTGCCTTGTTGCTGCCAATAATAATCGCCAGCTTCTCAGCACGACTCAGACCCGTATAAAGTAAATTCCGAGTCAACATCATGTAATGTTGCGTGTACAAGGGCAAAATCACTACTGGATATTCTGAACCCTGGCTTTTGTGTATACTCACGCTCCAGGCTAAAGCAAGCTCATTCATGTCAGCATAATCATAAGTAACATCGCGCTCTTGATACTGTACGATGACTTCCTGTTCCTCAGTATCTATTGTGGTAATAAATCCTACATCACCGTTAAACACTTCCCGTTGATAATCGTTGGTGAGTTGGATAATGCGATCGCCAGTTCTAAAAATAGTCCCTCCCCTGGTGATTTCTATTTTTTCGGGGCTTGCTATTACGCAGAATAGATGCTTTGATAATTTGAGTAAAAGCTCATTTGAGTAAATACTCAAATACTCATAGCTAAATTTTTTATCTGCAATGATGTTAGAAAACTGTGTGCAAAAGATAGTATTTATTCAAACTACAGCTAGAGTTACACAATATGGTGAAGCCGCAGGATTTGACTTCTTGGCAACGTCCAGTAGTTTGGGACATCAACCAGGAGCGCGTATATTTAGAGAACCTTCTCAATCAACGGTTCAACTTTTTTCTAGTAATCTTTGTTTTAATCCTCGGTAGTTCTGCCTCTGCTAACTCGCAATCAAAACTTATATTGCTTTTATCTTTCGGTCTAGCTCTTTGCTTGTTAATGTGGGCAACGGTTTATCGTATTTATGTGAAGTTAGATGTCGTCTTAAAGATGTGCTACGACCACGAAGGACATTTTCTAAAGGAGATTGCTATTAGAACGAATAAAAGAGGAATAAAAGGTTTATTTTCTGTAAATTCATTAATTGGAATTTGGATTCCATTAATGTGTTTCTTGATGCTCGCTGTCGCTCTATTACTCTCATTCACTGGGTTCATCAAGACTTCTTAATTCAAATTAATGAGTATCAGGCGTTAAGCTGAGATGTCTGCACATTCAGAAATTAAGACTGAAAACGATTATTCTGCTTAGGTTTGATAATGGCGTTTTGGTAGCATCTGAATCTTTTATGGTTTGAAGAGATCAAGCTAAAATATAGATTTAACTCAATGATACATAAAATTTTATTAGGCAGTTATTGATGATATATCTTGAAAGTGTCGGGTAGGGCAGGGATATTACTATCCCTTTCCCCCCTAAGAACCGTGCTTGCGTCTTATAAATGCACACGGCTCAAGCAAGCCATAAAGCTACCAAAGCGGTATTCTTCTTTGAGAATACTTTTCTTTTGAGAAGAATGAATTTGTTGATGGCAATAATAATGTACTAATTGAAGATTGGCGTAAGTATCTTGACCCCCTTGATGGCGAGGGATTTTATGATAAGGATTGTGAGAGCCAATGCTGGGCAACAAACTTGCTCAACAATGGCTCACGGGCGCTTTCGCCATTATTAGCTAACATTGCTTTACATGGTTTAGAAGACCTTATTAATCAAGAATTTCCTGCCAATAAAAGTGGGAAAGTAAGAGGGTCAAAAACCAAATTCGGCTATAAAATCTGCCAACCCACCTTCATTAGGTATGCGGACGATTTCATAGTTTTACACGAATCACGAGCGGTCATTAATCGGTGTGAGGAAATCATCAGAAGTTGGCTCAAAGGTATTGGCTTAGAACTGAAACCAGAAAAGACCCGTGTAGCACGTACACTGCTGTTAACGATTATGTAAAGGTTAGAGTTGATAAAAGTGTGGCTACCCTATTTAAGTTTCATCATCTAACTCAGCTAAAATCTTGTCGAGCCTGTCATTAGTGTCCTTGGCAAGCTGAACACATCGGACACTTGCAGCCATTCCACCAGCAGCCATAACTGTTCCTTCTCTAACTTTTCCTAAAAGCAGAAGTCCAGCACCTACAAGACTAATAGAGGCAGACAATGCAGTTGCTGTTAATGCAAGATTGAAACTGTAACGGGCTTGTCTCAAGCGTTCTTGAGCAATGCTTAATTCTATTATTGAGTGAGAGTTAGGAGTTGGCTTGTTATTCATGGATTTTGCAGAGCATGTGAACTTCACACTTCTAATGTGGAGCCAAACCCTTGCAATACTGACTACACAATGATTTTGTTGTAACTAATTTGTGACTGTTCTATGATTACTCTATGCTCTAGTTGTGACTGTATAAATATTTTTTGATAAATGAAAATAAACTAAACTATGACGGAATCTAGCCTAACCAAAACAAAGGATAAAATAACTCATATAGCCTCTATAAAAGGTTTAGAGAGAGCTAATAAAGCTTTGAAAAGGCTAGGAATTGGCTCAAAAGAAAAGTTTGCAGAGTCTATATTTTTATCTCGTAGCACGATTACAAAATTTTTTCAGCGCCAGCCGATTCAGTTTGATTCTTTTAAAAAAATATGTGATGAACTGAAGTTATTGGATTGGACAGAGATTGCAGAATTACCGGAAAAAGAACAATCTAATGGACTAGTAAAAAATATTTGCAGTAGCCCTGATATTAATGAGGGGGAGGAGCCAGTGCAAATAATTCGCCGTCAATTGAGTGTAATAGATAAAGATAATAAAACAATTAAAGCAGTTATCGTATTAGAAGGCGATATAAATTCAATTAATAATGATTTATTAGTAGCTCTTAAATTGTGTTTACGGGAATATTCAGGACATACTATAAAAATTACTGATATCAAAAAAGGCAGCATCAAATTATTTATACAAGGTTCTCAAAAGGACATCGAACAGCTTAAACATCTCATCGACTCAGGAGAACTAACAACAATTAGTGGTTTCCCTGTTAAAGATATCAAAATCAAAGTTTCAAGCGAAAGTTCAGATAATGACGAAAGTACCGAGTCTGATGAGAAATGGCGTTTAGTACAGGAGATTGTTAGTCAAGCAGTTAAAGGTCGAAAGTTGAGTAGTGCCGACCTGAGTGATGCCGACTTGAGTGGTGCCGACTTGAGTGGTGCCGACTTGAGTGGTGCCGACTTGAGTGGTGCCGACTTGAGTGGTGCCGACTTGAGTGGTGCCGACTTGAGTGGTGCCGACTTGAGTGGTGTCGACTTGAGTGGTGCCGACTTGAGTGGTGCCGACTTGAGTGGTGTCGACTTGAGTGGTGCCGACTTGAGTGGTGCCGACTTAACTGAAACTAATTTGTATGGAGCTGATCTCAGAGGTGCTTACCTCACTAAGACCAACTTGACATTGGGACAGTTACTTCTGAATCTGACAAATTTATTTCTGGGACTAATAGATGCTTGCTGTGGAGCTATTAAAGGAACTAATCGAGGAATTTTATACCAGAGAAAGGTATACACAACAGTAGCTGATTTCAGTAGAGCTAACCTAAGTCGGGCTAATCTATGCCGTACCAACTTGAGTCGGGTTAAACTGACACAAGCAAACCTAAGCGAAGCTAACCTGATAAGCACTAATTTTAACTTAGCCGACCTTAGTTTAGTTAATTTGAGTGGGGCTGATTTGTTTATGGCTAATCTGAGTCAGGCTAACATAAATTTAGTTAACCTGACTGAGGCTAACCTTAGAGAAGCTAACCTGAGTAGGGCTAAACTTAGAGGAGCTAACCTGGAGCGAGCTAACTTGAACTATGCTGACTTAAGTAATACAGACCTTAGAGAAGCTAACCTGACTAGAACTAATCTAATAGGAGTTAAACTTTCTAAAGCCAATCTCAGCTATGCTGAACTCAGTAGTGCAGATTTGAGTAATGCTCAAATTAGAGGAGCTAACTTGAGTGGAGCTATCCTGAGTGATGCTGACTTAAGTAGCGCAGACCTGAGTGGTACTAACTTAAGTAGGGCTGATCTGAGTAATGCTAACCTTAGAAAATGTTACTTTAGATTGGCTAACCTCAGTCAAGCCAATCTCCATCGGGCTGACTTGACTGAGGCTAACCTTAGAGGATCTGACCTTAGAAGAGCTGACCTTAGAGGATCTGATTTGACTTTGGCTCGACAAAGCCTAATATCTGGTAATGCAAATGTAAAGGGAGCCAAATTTGCTTGGAATCGAGGTCTTTGTCCAGGTGATGAAAGTAGATTAAGAAAATTCGGAGCCTTATTTCCTCATGGCTTTTGGTGAAAAAAGCAGCTAGCTATCACTCTTTTAAATATTCAACTGTTCAATAGTCTGGCGGAGAATTTGACTGGAGTGTTGTAACTGCTGTAATTCGCTTTGATTCAGTGAGAGGTTCAAAACCCTCGTAACTCCCTGACGGTTAACTACCGCAGGTAAACTCAAACACACATCTTGAATACCATGAATATCATTAATGAGGCTGCTGACCGTTAAAACTCGGTTTTGATTACGTAAAATTGACTGTGTAATTTGGGCTACTGCCAAACCAATTGCATAGGAAGTTGCTCCTTTACGCTGGATAATCTCGTAAGCAGCATTCTTCACTTGTGCAAAAATACTTTGTAATTGCGGATCTATCTGTCTGCCTTCTTCCCAGGGTTCATCTAGAAGGTGCATTCCAGATATATTTACCTTGCTCCAAACCGGAACTTCACTATCACCGTGTTCCCCAATAATATAAGCGTGTAAACTACGCGGATCAAGTTGAAACTTTTGGGATAACAAATAGCGAAAACGCGCAGTATCTAAGACTGTTCCTGAGCCAATTACACTAGAACTAGGCAACCCAGAAATTTTGAGACAGACATAAGTCATGATGTCCACTGGATTGGTAACAATCAGCAAAATTGCTGTTGAACAAAATCTCACAACTTCTGGAATTAGGCTTTGAAAAATTTCTACATTTCTGTTTACTAAATCTAAACGAGTTTCTCCTAGCTTCTGCTTGGCTCCAGCAGTAATAATGACAATATCTGCATTCTCACCATCCGCTAAAGTTCCTGCCCTGATTAATGTTGGTTCAACAAAGGAGAGTCCATGTTGTAAATCCATAACTTCCCCTTCTAATTTGTGCTGATTGATATCAACAATTACTATTTCATCTAAGAGATTTTGGATCAGCAGCGAATAAGCACAAGCCATCCCTACCTGACCTGCACCAACAATTACTCCTTTACGCGGTTGGCGTATGATAGGCGGAATAAATTTCTCTTGTGGTGAGGATGTAAATAAGTTTTCAAAAAACATACAAATAATTAACCTATAACCTATGTAATCACCATCTGTATGTTTGATAATAATCTCTGCTCAAATTCTTTTAACATCTTGTTTTTGTACTAAAAAGCTGTAACCAAAGCCACTTATGAAACCAAATGGAATCTGGGACAGGTGCGTTCGCAGGCGTTGCGGACGTTAGAAGCAATCGCGGTACTTAGGTATATTGACTTAATTGCGTATTCACCTATTCACATTCATGAGATCGCATTACTCTAACCAAAAGATGTGGGAGCAGTTTATCGCTCGTTGTTGAGAAAAAGCCACAACGGCAACAGCTACGCTGACTGTGATTTATGTAATCCTGGATTTCTCACAAGAGAGAAATCCAGGGGTGTGGGAAGGGTAGGAGGATGGTGAAGAAATCTTTCCCCCCACACTCCCCACACCCACTACCCATACGTGAGAAATTCGGGTAATAACTGGCCCCCTCCGGTTGCCCAACTCCTGGTCACTTCATAAAAGAAGCAAAACATTTTATAGTATATTTAGTTACATAATTAAGTTGAAGGCATAACAGAAATTTTATAGTCCCAAAGTGGGTCTAGGAGGACAAAAAGGGGGAGAATAGTGTTGATATCGAAAATTACCTTTTTCGCGCTCAATGCTATGTCTGATACTTCCTATCCCCATAACCGTGCATTCAATACAGCAAGCGATGACGCTGGATTTAATGACGCGGTGGAGGTATTAAAAAAATCTTTTGAAGCCCCAATTGAGCGTTATTTTGCGCCAACTCCTGACGAACAGGATGTCATTGCTTTGATGCTTGCCAATATCCGCGCCGCCAGCACGCGGCGTGAATACCAAAAAGATTTGCGGAAATTTTTCGTGGCGATGACAGGTATTGAGCCAAATGTCGATAGCGTTTTGGAGTTTTTGCACCTGAACGAGAAGCGGGCGGTGGCGGTGGTATTGAAATATAGAGCAAAGCTATTTGCTGCTGGTTTAAAGGAAGCAACAGTTAACCGTCGCTTGAGCAGCATTAAATCTTTGGTGAAGTTTGCCCGCAAGTTAGGTGTGTGCAGCTATTCGCTCGAAGATGTGGAGTTGGAGAAGGTAAAAGCCTACCGCGATACCACTGGGGTAGATGCCCAAACCATGAGTGCTGTTATCCAGCTGATTGACCGCTCAACAGTTCAAGGAAAAAGAGATTACGCACTGTTGCGGCTGTTGTGGGAAAATTTACTCCGGCGTAATGAAGTGAGTCAATTAAATATTAAAGACTTCGAGCCACACTCTGGCAGATTGCGGATTTTGGGGAAAGGACAAGGCACGAACGATGAATGGGTGAAACTGTCCGCAGCAACAATCAATGCTATCTGTGATTGGTTGCAAGTCCGGGGTAATATCACCGTTTCTTCACCTCTATTTATCTCCCTTGACAATCGTAGCCGGGGGCATCGCCTTACTGGAGACGGCATCCGCAAAATTGTTGTCAATTATTTTGATGAAGCTGATGTGAAAAAACTCATGTCACCACACCGCATCCGCCATAGCAGCGTTACAACACTTTTGGAAGTAACTCAAGGAGATGTGAGGAAGACGCAAAAAGCCAGTCGTCATGTCAAGCTGGATGTATTAATCGTGTACGACGACAATCGCAAACAAGGTCAGGAAGAGATGACAAATTTATTGGCAGATTTGATTGGTGATTAAGCTTTGGAAGAGCCAATAAATTTAACAGCAAATTTAATCCAGGTCTAAGTTCCAAGGGCTTCAGCTTCATAATCATTAAGTTTAGCTATAAATGCTGCTTCATATCGACTAGAACTGAATTCCCACAACCATAAAAAATTGATTTCTTGTATGATTAGATTTTGACATCAAGTTAAAACTTAGTATGCTACTTAAGCTCTGTACTGCCTGCTGAGTTATCGAAGTAGTATTCTAGATTGTTTTTATGTATTTTCTCTATTGCATTAATCAGATAAATATAGCTACAACCAAATAAATTATTATTTGATTGTATGGTGCAAGCTCCCGTTAAAACTGTTTTTAATCCACAGGGTAAAGAACACAACAATTCTGAGAATTCTATAGTTTCAGTAGCTCCGCAGTTGCCTTATTATGTAGAAGTTAGGACTGATTCTTTAATTACTTTTCTTTTACATATTTATAATTTTACAGATAGAAAGCTAGTTCAAAAGTGGTTAGATGCAAGACAACAAACAGGATTTTACTTTGAAATTACCCAACATTTACATCTAGCTTTTGCAGATCAGCGAGACGGAAAAAGTACAAGATATTGGTGGTTTATTTATTATGATGATGTTGAAAAGAAAAGAATAATCAGCAATATTAAAATCCAAGAGCATTTAGTGAAAACTAAAATTGAAAATAACGTAGTCAAAGAAAAACTTTTATGGAATGGATTAATATTTCGGTCTGAAGCAGAAATAAGGATAGCCAAAGCTCTATCTAGTTTAAATATTATGTTTTTTGCTAATGTAAATGGTTTTATGGGTTTAAACGGCTTACCTATTAGTAATCATGATAATAAACAGAGAGAAAAAGCCGAGGTAGATTTTTTAGTATTTCACAATCAAAAGTGCATGATTCTTGAAGTTGACGGAGTACATCACAATAATACATTTCATAGACAATGGGACTGTAAAAGAGATAGGGTATTTTTAAGACAAGGTATTTCTACTGTTAGATTTTCAGCAGAACAATGCTATGAAAACGCCTCAGCAGTTGTTAAAGAGTTTTTAGAGCTATTTAATTAATGACTTGTAGCCTTTAGTTCATTGTCTATAAACACAGCTAATACATACAGTACTTGATACTCAGCGAATGCTTGCTCTACACTCCCCATCTTTCCATCCCACGCATAGCTGCAATGTGCAATCCAATTACTCTAAAAGGAGTGGGAATGATAGAAAGAATTTATGAGAATTTGGGAAGATTAGTTTTGACCTTCAGCTAAAAAAGAAGGTTTGTACACTGCCGGATAAATAACCAATGATGAATGCGAACGCTCCTTTAAGCTAATAAGTTTTATTCCATCTGGCAGAATCCGCCAGATAGCTTTATGGGTGATGGGTGCGATCGCTCTAAGTTTCGTTGCAATTCGTACAGCTACAGACTTAGCGCAAAGTGGAAAATTTTGCAATCTTTTATCCTCAACCTACTTGGCGTATAGTCGTAATCTGTTTAAAAGCAACAAGACTTGATTATGGTTCGAGAGCTTGAAAGAAAACGCCAAGGTGGTACATTTCCTGAAACCGCACTAGCCGCAAATCCTGTATTTTTCTGGACTTATAGCCGTCGGACTAGGGCGGGGCTGATAGAGTGCTGACTAAACCTGTTACACAAAACAGTGAGAAATTTGCACGGAGTTATCAGTAAAGATAAGTTACTCAACCTGTTAAATAGGTGTTTAAGATGTTTTACAGCTGCGATCGCTTTTGTTTGGGGTAATTAGACATAGATCCAGAAATGCTAGGCAATGTCTTTGAGAGTTTAGTGCAAGGGAACTCTATCTTTGAACTCTGGGAATAACAGCTATAGCTATAGGTTGACAGAGTTACTAAGTGCGGTGAGTGCTGGTGATATTCCTATACGAGTGGAAAGAACTCAGTTGTTGTAGTTGACAAAGTTATTGCAGGAGGTGGTGATACTACAAAAACCCACAACACACTAGCTTAGATGGGCAACTTAGGTCAGAAGTCAGAAGGAGGTATTCATTTTTGCCTACTAAATCAAGGCTCAACATTGCTACATCACTATTTAAAGCTGACTTGGCAGTTTCCGAGGCCACCAAGCCAGCCAATTCAAACAACTACAGTATATAAGGATACTGAGATGTACATAAAAAGGAAAAAATCACAACTTAATAATAAACCAAAGCGCCAAAAAGGTTTTCTTTGGAGGCTTCGACAACTATGTAGGTTTTGGCAACCAATATTGGGGGCTATTGCTGCAACGATTTCCCTGTTGCTGGCATTAGCCAAAATGTTGCACGGCTCATAACCTGCCTTGCTTAACTGGCGATCAGCCACCGAACCCAAGCGATCGCTCATATCGGTGCTGCCCTACTATCTGGCTGCAACCGGGTGAGCTTCTACTTAAAAGGGCTGAGTATTGAGTACCAGTTTGAAAAAGGGGCTTATCAACTTCCCCCAAATCAACAGAAGTAGGATGAGTTAATCAAGATGTCCGGCGATCACCGGACATCTGCAATTTCTTAGAGGAAAAAGAAAGGCGATCGCCCTCAGCACTTTTTTCTAGCAGCATCAGATTTTAATCAATTATCTGCCTTCTCATTGACTTAATTTGACTACGCTTAGTTTTACTGTCAAGACGTTTTTTTTGAGAACTGCGAGTTGGTTTGGTTGGTTTGCGTATTTCGGGCAATACGACTGCGCTGAGTATGAGTTGTTTGAGTCGTTGCAAAGCTTCTTCCCGATTTTGTTCTTGGCTACGGTGTTCTTGAGCCTTGATGACAATAACTCCTTCTTGGGTAATGCGTCGGTCGTTTAGCTTGAGAAGTTGCTGTTTATAGAAAGCGGGTAGTGATGAAGCTTTAATGTCGAAGCGCAAGTGAATGGCTGTAGCAACTTTATTGACGTTTTGACCCCCTGCCCCTTGAGAACGAATCGCGCTAATTTCGAGTTCGCTATCGGGGATGATGATTTTATTCTTAATTTGCAGCATAACTTATATATAGCTTACCCGGTGCGATCGCCTGTTCACCGATTACTTCTCCTTTGAGGAGAGTTTGATAAAACAAGGGTAGAGTTTGAGCTACCACTAATGACTACCACCAAAATTCATCTAGTTGTTGGCATTCATAACGTTACTCTGTTGGTATTCTATACAGAGGCCGATTGCTGGCAATTTCGGTTGATTAGTTCTGGTGGTGCAGTTTTTGGTGAGCGCAAACTTTACTATACGCCCGAAGCTGCGGAGAAAGCAGGGCGTGAGTGGATTGGACAGGGTAATTAACGTTGCGTGTCTACTGCTCTAAGTCCACCAGGGAGGTACTGCCCCCTGACAGGTGTAGGTTTTTGATGTGGGCATGAGTGGACACTCTCAAACAGAGTTCTCAACGTGGTTCAAATAACGAAATTTCGTTCTTAGGTAAAAAATCAAAGACTAAAATTTGAGTTTTCAACTAACGGAAAAACCCCATTTCAGCCACGTTTGTAAAATACCTACACCTGTCAGGGTACTGCCCCTCCTTCCACTGTGTTATCAGCACAGTGCCTCACTTTTCGGCTTCAGGTGGAAGGCGGAAGATGGAGGAATCGAACCCCTACAGTTACCTGTACCCTGGTTTTCAAGACCAGTTGCCGACCATTTAGCGGCATCTTCCTTTAAGGGGTGTCTGACGGGGCTTGAACCCGTTATAACTGGTTCCACAAACCAGCGTCTCGACCACTTTGACTTCAGACACCATCATGGAATCAAGGGGATTTGAACCCCTAACCTCCTATGTGCAAGACAGGCGCAAAGCGCCACTTGAGCTATGACCCCATATTTGGTGGATACTGGTCGGAATCGAACCGACAACTTTCTAACGGCCAGTTAGAAGCTTTACCGATTAAGCTACAGACCCATAGGCGAGAGTGGTAGGACTTGAACCCACAACCTTCGAGGTAGAAGCTCGATGCTCTATTCCATTGAGCTACACTCCCAATATTTGGTAGCCCCGGCAGGGATTGAACCCGCGACTTCCTCTTTGTAAGAGAGGCACTCTCCCCACTGAGTTACAGGGCTATGAAAGCGAGTGATGGGACTCGAACCCATAAGCTCTCGTGTGGCGCACTCAGATGCTAGCCACTACATCACACCCGCATTGAAGAACCTATAAGGTTCAGAGCGATCGACGAGACTCGTTCGCGCAGCGTTCTCGAAGAGTACTCGTACCGTGAGTTTGGAAGACTCTGATGCTGCCTTTACACCACGATCGCATTAGTCAAGCTGGTGACAGGAATTGAACCTGCAACCTACTGATTACAAGTCAGTTGCTCTGCCAGATTGAGCTACACCAGCACTAATTTTGGTGACGGGGGTAGGAATTGCACCTACTAATTTTCAGCTTATGAGGCTGACGAGCCAACTGTTACTCCATCCCCGCGATGTCACCAAATACCCCTGACAGGACTTGAACCTGCAACAAACCCGTTTTAAGCAGGTCATGTCTTCCAGTTGCATCACAGGGGCAAGGTGGGCTGTGTAGGGCTTGAACCTACGCACTTCTGCTTAAGAGGCAGCTGCTCTGCCAACTGAGCTAACAGCCCATTTTTGCTTGGTGGGTCGCCCAGGGGTTGAACCTGGATAAGTCCGCTTAAAAGGCGGCTGCATATCTGCTCTGCCAACGACCCAAGTTAGTACCCTTGGTGGGAGTCGTTCGCGTTAGCGTTCCCGAAGGGTACACACAAAATCTGGTTTCTAAGACCAGCACGTTTGCCAGTTTCGTCACAAGGGCAAATGGTCGGAATGGTAGGATTTGAACCTACAACCTTCAGCTCCCAAAGCTGCCGCGCTACCAAGTTGCGCCACATCCCGTTAGTACTCCCGGTGGGATTTGAACCCACACACAAACTGTTTTTGAGACAGCCGCCTCTTCCAATTGGGCTACAGGAGTATAAGCTGGGAAGGAAGGAATCGAACCTTCAAACTTCGCATTCAAAGTGCGACGGCTTTGCCTATTTGCCTACTTCCCAATAAATGGCTGCCCCAGTAGGATTTGAACCTACAACCCCCGCGTTAACAGCGCGTCGCTCTGCCATTGAGCTATGAGGCAATGTGCCAGTCCCCCAGGTCAGAATCGAACTGACGACCTTCTGTTCTTCAGACAGACGCTACTACCAACTGAGCTACTAGGAGATAAGGCGAGAACGGAAGGACTTGAACCTTCACTTTTCAGTTTCGTAGACTGATGTGTTATCCAGTTACACCACGTTCTCATAAGGCGGAGAGCAGTGGACTCGAACCACAGATGCAATCCCATCTGTTTAGCAAACAGCGCCGATCGCCTGATCGATTTACTCTCCATTTTTGGTAGGCCGGGCTGGAATTGAACCAGTAACGCGAACGCGGCTGTTTTACAGACAGTTACCCACGCCAATAGGTGAGCCGACCCATAAGGCAGTGCTGACGGGACTTGAACCCGCATTCTCCTGCTTGAAAGACAGGTGGCTTTACCAATTTGCCTACAGCACCATGTATGCCATGTAAGTTGAAAAAGCTGTTGATTCATAAACAGGAATCGAACCTGCATAGACTGTTTAAGAGACAGTTGCCTTACCATTAGGCGAGTATGTAAGCTTTTTCGGTTAGGACACAGCAACGCACAGACAAGGATTTGAACCCTGACCAAAGGTTTTGGAGACCCTGGTGCTGCCGTTACACCATCTGTGCATTTGGTAGCAGCGACGGGAGTTGAACCCGCATATCCTCGGTTATGAGCCGAGTACCTTGCCGTTAGGTGACGCTGCAACGTTTGGAGTCCGAGGTGGGGATTGAACCCACGATGGTTGGTTTTGCAGACCAACGCCTTCCCACTTGGCTACTCGGACACATTTGGAAGCCTCGACGGGAGTTGCACCCGCTTCTCCGTGCTTGAGAGGCACAGCGACTTGTCTATTCGTCCACAAGGCTACAAGGCGGGGATGATGGGATTTGAACCCACGTTCTTTCGCTCGACAGGCGACTGCTTTAAACCGGACTAAGCTACACCCCCACGTTGGGTGGCAATCTATGAAGTTTTCAAGGTTCTGAGGTGTTTGCTCTATGCCTTTTTGAGGGGCTGTAGTGCTTTACTACATTTATACTACATAACGTATTACAGAGTGTCAAGGGCGTACTACAAACTTTTTTGAGAACTGAGAGGGTAAGGGTTGCTTAATGGCTGTATTGCCCTCTGTGATTGGGTTTGAGTAAATTACTCAGTTTCAGTCAGGCGTTGTGCGTTCCAGAATTGTTCGGCAAATGCAACTGCTGGGTGAACTGCTTTGTAGTACCAAAATTCAACGATTCTGCTTGACCTGTTATTAATAGTGCGATCGCTCGTTTGATGTTGATACGTGCTAGTGGTAAGTAGTTTTTGGAAAACACTACAACTGAATTTTGTAGTATATGTGGCTGCCCAAAAGGTGGTTGAGCTTCCATAAGTTGATTCACTCCTAAAAAAATAACCCCCGCCTCTGTCCATCAGTGCGGGGGTCAGATAGTTGATACTTTTTGACCTATATCGGTGCTAGAAAACACTTGCACCTCCCGCTAGGGATAAGTTGATCCGGATTCAGCCAACAGGCTAAAGCTCGCTCTTGGCCAACACTTGCAGATTTACCACTAATCAACCGATATGCTCTCTCAAAGGCAAACAGCACAATTGCTCTGCCTGAACCCCTGGCAGGTTTGCAATGCACTTTTGAGAAAGAAGGGAATCTGCGGCTCATCAATTTTTTGTAGTATCTGTAATTTTAAGGAATATCTATATACTACAACTGTAATATATATCTGTCCACTACCAGTGTTAGAGGATATAGTTCGGCAACGAATTTTCCGAAATAGTTAAGCTAGGCGGTGTAGTCCTTATTAGTAAAGCAACTTATAAATAACTTCTATAAATAGCCGGGGGAAAATTACCCCACTTAAGCCCAGTTATCACGACTGGGTTTTTGGTTTAAGGCGATGTTTGCGGAACTAATTAGTTTATTCAGGTTGAGTTTCTTCAAACTCTGGATTATCCGAAGCGGCTGCGCTATCACCTTGTACAGTTTTAAGTGCAGTTTCAGGAAGCTTTTATTTTATTCTAAGGCTTAAGTGGATGTGCGGGGACTGCTCTTGAGGGATTTGGGGTCAAGCAACGTCCCGTTTTTTATGAATAGGTGTAACATTTGGATTTTGAATATGTATGTAGTTCATTAATGGCGATGCCTGCGGCGGGCGAGTACGCCATCGCCTACTTTGTACGCTCATCATGATACTGTCAAGGTAATTATCAAGATAGATGACGCGCTCACTCGGCCGCGGACAATCCAGTTTTACCTAGACATTACCTAGATATGAGCAATACAGGGAAAACAAAGAAGCTGGCATCTTTTAACTGTGACCAAAAGATGTGGGAGAAGTTTATCGCTCGTTGCCAGGAAAAAGGCACAACAGCAACAGCCACGCTCACCCGATTTATTGAGCTATACCTAGATGGTTCCATTGATGACCTTGATGCAATTGCTGGTAATGAAGATGAAGATAAACGTCTGGACTCTTTAGAACAAAAAATTGAAGAGATAACAGCCCGAATGACACAGCTAACTGAGGCGATTCTGAAGATTCAAAATCATCTCAATAATCAACCAAAACGGCGCAATAACTCATACAAGAATAATTCATACTATCCTGGGCTTACTCCCCGTCTTCAACCGCTAACGGAAGAAAATTTAGCTACCAGACTTAATGTAAATGCACAAACTATACGTGAGCAGCGAGTTAATCTACCACCACCGCTTTTTGTGGCATGGTGCAAGGGCAAGGATAGAGGAGGGTTAGGCTGGGAATTTAACGAAAGTACAGGACTATATCATCCTGTGAGTTAGTTTACAGATGCGGGTAGGGATGCGATCGCTGTAGTCAAAATCTGAAAATACCGTCAAAAATGATGATTAATTGAATATGCAATACTATCTAAAATTTATGCGCTTAATCAGTCATTTTCAGGCTTTAACTATTGCCACTGGGTTAATTGCTCTGTTGGGATGTTCGCCAGCACCAAGTCAAACCTTATTACCAACTCCAACTCAGTCACCAACACCGACAATAGAAAAACCATTACAGGCGACACCCAAAGTCACTGCACCTACTCAACCCTCAATCAGCCCCCACCTTTTGTTGGGCAATCCCAGTGGTGCTAGTGCAACTGTCGTTACTCCAAATAATTATTTAATAGCAAAAAATCAATATGCACTTTCCTACAACCGAAGCAAAGGTACTGCCAACTGGGTAGCTTGGCAGTTAAATAAGTCATGGTTGGGAGATGCAGACAGGCAAAATAATTTCCGTCCAGATAACACATTGCCTGCTGGTTGGGAGAGAGTTACCCCAAGTATGTACTCTGGCTCAGGTTACGACCGGGGGCATATTGCACCTTCAGCAGACCGTACCAAGACAACAGAAGATAATGCGGCCACTTTTTTAATGACAAACATGATGCCCCAAACACCTGACAATAACCGTAACACTTGGGGCAATTTAGAAGACTATTGTCGAGAATTGGTAAGCCAAGGTAAAGAACTTTATATTGTCGCTGGCCCTAGTGGTAGTCAAGGTCAACCCCTCAAGGGTAAAGTGACAATTCCTAAATCTACTTGGAAGATTGTTGTGGTCTTAGACACTCCCGGCGCTGGGCTTAATGGTATTACTGCTAATACTCGTGTAATTGCAGTAAATATTCCTAATGATGAGCAAATAAATAATGATTGGAGAGCGTATAAAGTGAGTGTTGATGAATTAGAAAAGCTTACAGGCTATGACTTTATCTCTAACGTTTCGCCAAATATTCAAGAAGTTATTGAAAGCAAGATAGATAATTTATAAACAACTCAAGTTTCTACAACTTTGGTAGAAATTCCAGCTAAATTACCCGTTGGAGTTTCACCAACAACATAAACATCAATCTCTATCTCACCGAGACGATACACTTGCAAATTGCTCAGGTTGTCTTTGAGTGTCTGCACAAGAGATTGAAATCGTTTGACAGTTTTCTTCTCTTCTTCATCGTGCCAATCTTCTTCTGTTGTTGCTACACCAAAAAAATCATCAACCCCCACGATTTTAACGGGTGTGTCTATTGGATGGTTAGTTTGTTGTGAGATTTTCTCTGGTGTGGCAGTAGGAGTAATTTCCCACAAGAATACTGAGAATGAGTAATCAGACTCGCTCATAAACAGCAAGCCGTCTGATGCTCGTTTTAGCTGTTCTAAAATTTCTGAGTTGGTTTTGGTTTTAGTCATAAACCATAATAGAGTGATTCAATCAAGTATAAAGTGTATTGCTTCTTTATCTGCATTTTGGTCAGACACCAGAATTTTTATTTAGACTTAATTATTTCTAACGGTACAAGACAAATAATAAAAAATGGTGCAATTTTAAAGTAGTGTAAATATCGTAAATTATGGACGCTGCTAAACGCCTTGCTACTCTAAATCGCATCCGCCGAATCAGTCGTTTGATGGATACATCAATACGCATTCCTTTAACCAGTTTTCGTATTGGAATAGACCCAATTATTGGTTTAATTCCAGGTGGTGGTGATTTAATCAGTACAGCGTTTTCAGCTTACATTATATTTTTAGCTACCCGCTTTGGTATATCACGCCAAGATTTAGCCAAAATGATTTTTAATGTGGGTTTAGAAACAGTCGTTGGTACTGTGCCTTTAGTGGGAGATTTGTTTGACGCTTTCTACAAGTCTAACATTCGCAATTTAGCAATTTTAGAGAAACATTTGACAGAAGTTGAACCAGAACTTCAAGAAGTATCGGATGAACTTTACAAAAAACAAGTTAGTCAAGTTTAAGTGCATTGATGAACAAAACAACAAAGAACACACATGGCTCTGAAATGACTGATGAAGATTGGTTTAACTTAGGTAAATCTGATGCCTGGGCTGGAAAACCCAAAGTGCCACCAGAACAAGATGCTCAAGCGGCGAGTATGTATGACCTGGGTTACAGCGAGGGAGAGATTAAACATCCGCCAACCCAAACTCCAAAGGCTCCTCAATAGTCAGGAATTGGCATCGCCCTACACAGTATCATCCATCCACCCGCATTCCGAGCAATCCCAATGCACCCTTGAGGTGTAGTCTCGGTCATACTCAGCACCACATTGAGGACACTTGCCAGTAAACATCGGATGCCAATCAAGTAACTCTAATTGTTCCTCTGGTGTCCAACGTTGGCTGGGCTGCACAATCAACTCGCCGTTGTAGTAGGTTGCCCCTTCTGGTTGCCACAGTTCTTCTACTTGGGCGTTAGGGTCTTCTCGAAAATCTAAGCAGCTGTCATTATTTGGCCCCGTTGGGTGAACGGCACAGACTATGTGGGGGTCATGGGCATATAGGAGACAGCGATCGCACTCTGGGATTTTTGGCATAGCACCAGTGTACTGCGCCCCAAAGAGCGATCGCTATTGCAATTCATAAATCAACCTCTCTTGCAATCGGGTATATCTTTCTTGGGACTTTGTAGAACGAACGCACATACTGATTGCCTTTTGGCTCCCAATAATAATCGCCAGTTTCTTAGCACGGGTTAACCCCGTATACAGTAAATTCCGAGTCAGCATCATGTAATGTTGCGTATACAAAGGCAAAATCACTACTGGGTATTCTGAACCTTGCGACTTATGGATACTCACGCTCCAGGCTAAAGCCAGTTCATTCATGTCAGCATAATCATAAGTAACATCGCGCTCTTGATACTGGACGATGACTTCCTGTTCCTCAGTATCTATTTTGGTAATAAATCCTACATCACCGTTAAACACTTCCCGTTGGTAGTCGTTAGTAAGTTGGATAATGCGATCGCCTGTTCTAAAAATAGTCCCCCCCCTGGTTACTTCAATTTTTTCAGGGCTAGGGGGATTAATTAATTGTTGCAGTACATTGTTGAGATTGCGTGTACCGACTAATCCCCGTGACATGGGGGAAAGCACTTGTACATCAGTCGCAGGATGAAAACCAAGCCCTGGAATGAAATCAGCTATCAACTCACTAATTGCCTGTACACCATGTTCTGGCTCAAACCCTCCACCATGCCACAGACAATCAGATTGAGGTGTATTAGAAATTGATTCAATATGGGGATACTGCCCCCGGTTAATTTGGTGGGCGGCGGTAATAATTTTGCTAGTAGCAGCTTGGCGAAATACTTGGGTAAGTCTGACTACAGGCACTTTTCTCGAATTAATCAAATCAGCCAGCACGTTACCCGCACCTACCGATGGTAATTGGTCGATATCTCCCACCAACAATAGTTGGGCATTTTCGGCAACTGCTTCAACCAACGAATATGCCAGAAATAAGTCAAGCATACTGGCTTCATCGACAATAATTGCACTATGGGGTAAGGGGTTGGTGCGATCTCTTTTAAAACTGCGCGTCTTGGGGTCAAATTCTAGTAGGCGGTGAATGGTTTTCGCTTCTAGCCCAGTCATCTCGCCTAATCTTTGGGCAGCGCGTCCAGTTGGTGCAGCCAAGGCAATTGATTTACCCATTGCTTTCCATAAACTGACTATGGTGCTAGTGCAGAATGTTTTGCCCACACCAGGGCCACCTGTAATGACGGTGAATCGAGAGTAAGCAGCCGTCTCTACTGCTTGTTGCTGTTCGGGTGATAGTGCAACTTGGCGGCTACTGCTAAAACGCTCCAACCAAGCCCGGACGCGAGGAATATCAGGACTGATGGGGTGGGTGAGGCGTTCTCGTACCAATTGGGCTAGGTTTTGCTCAGTATAAAAGTAAGTAGGTTTGTAGCAATTGAGTATTTTATCGGCATCACGTTCTCTAATTAGCTCATCTTTTAACGCCATATCTTTGATAGTTTGAGCGATCGCATCTGCTGTTGGTTGATGGTCAGCAGTAGTGAGCAGTTTAATTACTTTCTCAATCAGTTCGCTCTGTGGCAAGTAGCAATGCCCATCTTCTGCGGCTTCACTTAATACATGGGTCATCCCGGCACGGTAGCGAAACTCGGAATCTGCGGGAACACCCAAATTTCGGGCAATCTTATCAGCAGTTAAAAAACCAATACCATAGATATCTGCTGCTAACTGGTAAGGATTATGGGTAACTGTATCTATGGATTTATCGCCATATTGTTTATAAATCTTGACTGCATAAGTAGTAGAGACACCATGACTTTGCAGAAATACCATCACTTCTTTAATAGCTTTTTGGGTTTCCCAGGCTTTTTGAATCATGGCAATCCGCTTTTTGGCGATGCCGTTGACTTCAGCTAGGCGTTCAATTTGATTTTCAATAATATCTAGAGTTTCTATGCCAAAGTGGGCAACAATGCGTTTTGCAGTTACGGGGCCAACACCTTTAATGAGACCACTACCTAAATACTTCTCAATACCTGTAAGTGTTGCAGGTTTGGTTTCTTTGTAACTCGCAACTTGAAACTGCAAACCATACTGGGGATGTTCACGCCAAAAGCCAGTTAATTGCAGTGTTTGTCCTGGCTGGATATCTGCAAAGCTACCAGTAATTGTAGTTAGTTCCTTTGCACCAGGGCGTTGTAAACGTGCCACCGTGTACCCTGACTCTTGAGAGTAATAGGTCAAGCGTTCTACCACTCCCATGATTGATTCTTGTTTGGGAGTTGCGTTAATTTGTTGCTGACTTGGTAGGGGTGTGGTGGACATCACTTTCAACAAACGGCGCAGCTATTATACTCGATACTCACTGTTTGAAAAGTAATCGAGTTGGCTTTTTATAGTAATTATGTACTATACAAGAAATTATAGAAAATGGCGTAGTCTACCACCGCAGGCATTTGAATTTAAGGAAACAGGCGATCGCTTATGGTTTGGCTTTTCCTCTCTTGATTTGATGGGGGCGATCGCCTGTCTGCTACATTTCCTCGCTTGAATTTCAATTCAACATCACTGAAAAAATATTCCAATTTCAATCAAATACTTTAGATTTTGTTTATTTTTTAAGAAAAATCACTGAGGTTAAGTCCGCTTTAGCATGAGTAATATGTAACAAATCATATAGCATCCGCTACTGAAGTTAGTGGATCAAGTTTGCTCAATGACTATTAAAAAACCCTTGGCTATACAACAGCCAGAGGTGGGGCAGATAATTCGTGATCTGCGGCTTGCCTTTGGGCTTACGCAAGAACAGCTTGCAGCCCAGTTGGGTGTGACATATAGCACAATCAACCGTTGGGAAAATGGACGCTCAACCCCATCACCATTGGCGATGGGCAAGATTGAGGAGATGTTGGAGAAGATGGGCGACGAGGGGCAGGATTTGTTGGCTAAGTATTTATCAAATTAGTTTTTGGCTTCAGTTTTGTGTGAGTGCAATTGCAACTGTAACGTGGCGATTGCAGATTTAACCTGCCCAAGATTAATGGCAATAGATACACAACAAGGATTTTGGAGAAACAACTTTTGAGTCTAGGGAAACACAGGTATGAAGGGGCGACTACTCCAACTAGATGATGTCAGGCACATAGATAATCCAGATAATGTAGCATCTTTATTTCAAAAAATTGGCTACAACGCTTCTGCTCAACAATTAGCTATTGATGATTTGGAGCTACCGGCTCGCAGTGCAGAAGCTATTTGGGACGCATACATGATTGCCGATCATCAGCATGGTAATGAGTCGTTGCAAGTATTACTGTTTCAGCTTCAAGAATCAGAGTGGCATTCTCCCAGCGTTGCTAGTAACCGGATGCGCTCTTTGGCTCAAAGTCTTTGTAGACGACCTTCTGATTATTTACTGCTGGGTACAAAAGACTATAACCAGTTGATGTTGGTCAATCCCCGCAAGAATTTTGATGCTGATATGAATCTTAAGGTCAGCATCCGAAAGCTTTTAGTTGACAGGGCTAATCCCACTAATTATGACCGTGACCGCCTAGAGGCCATTGCTGCCCGTAATCTTTCTCCTCAAGAACTATACAAGGTTCAGTGTGAAGCCTTTGATGTAGAGAAACTAACTAAAGACTTCTATCGCGGTTATCGAGAAATCTTTGAGGAGCTGCAACGGGTTATTAAAGCTAACAACCAGCATTCCTACTTCAATGACCCCAATAGGCTACACCAGTTCTCTCAACGACTCCTGGGACGAGTTATGTTCCTCTACTTTTTGCAGAAAAAGGAGTTTTTAGCAGGCGATCGCAATTTTCTGAAGAATCAATATAAAAAACTACGTGCTGACCTAGAGGACACAAATTTTTATTCTCAGGTGCTAGAGCCGTTGTTTTTTGAAATGCTCAACAAACCACGCCCGAATAATGATTCAGATTGGGGTAAGATTCCTTATCTTAATGGTGGACTGTTTGAGCGAGATTATGGAACAGGCGTGATTGATACTGCTGGCGTAGAGACACCCCCCCAAATCGAATTACCTAATTCTGTTTTTGACCCCAGTGGTGAAAAAGGTATTTTAAGATTCTTTAATAGCTACAATTTCACCGTTTCCGAAAATGTCCAAGGTGATGAAGATGTAGCTGTTGACCCAGAAATGTTGGGTAAAGTGTTTGAGAATATGTTGGCTGCTGAAGAACGGGGGCAAAGTGGTACTTTCTACACTCCACGCGGAATAGTCCAGTTCATGTGTGTGGAATCCCTAAGTCGCTACCTAGCAGATCAAACAGGTATGGACTTGGAAGCAGTCAAAAAACTCACAGAATATGACTCTGAGTTACCAGGGCAAGATATTAACCAACTGTTGACGAAGGAACAGGCGAAAAAACTTTCAAAAGCTCTAGACTCTGTAAGAATTTGTGACCCGGCTGTGGGTTCTGGTGCATTCCCAATGGGGATGATGCAGGTAATTTTGTCAGTCAAACAAGCGATCGCTCATCGAACAGATGGTAGACCCGTACAACGGGGTAGTCTCACTATCAGTCAATGGAAGCGGGATATTATTGCTAATAATCTCTATGGTGTGGACATCAAGCCGGAAGCTGTGGAAATTGCCAAACTGCGGATGTGGTTATCGCTGGTGGTGGATATTCCTGAGATTGATGATGTTGAACCACTGCCCAACCTTGATTACAAGCTAATGTGTGGGGATTCGCTCATTTCTACTATTCATGGTGAGCAGCTGATTCCTGACCCCACCAAAGACCAGCAGACAGTATTGAACGTCACTCCTGTACAGGCAGCTATTCAACCCCTGATAGACTTACAACATCAGTATTTTGAGGCTCATGCCCAGGAGCGTCAGATTCTTAGAGGAAAAATTTTAGAAGCTGAAAAGAATGTGTTTCGAGTTGCGATCGCAGATCGTTGTTCTTTTGGGTTAGGGAAGCAGAGGGAATTAGAAAATAAAATTAAGCTGATGAAGGGCAAAGTCAGCAAGGCTCAAGAAAAGGAACTTCAACAGATTGCTGATAAGTTGGCTGAGTTGGGTAAGTTTGCGGCTGAAGTGGAAAAGGGGATGCGATCGCTTAACTTCTTCCAGTGGCATCTGCACTTTAATGAGGTGTTTCAGCAGCAAGGTGGGTTTGATATTGTAATTGGGAATCCGCCATATGTGAGATATCAACAACTTTCTGAATTCAAAACGAGGCTGCAACAAGAGTATCAATGCTATGACGGTGCTGCTGACTTGTTTGTGTATTTCTATGAACGTGGCTTTGAGTTATTGAAAGCAGGCGGTAGCCTATCTTATATTTCTTCAAATAAATATATGCGGTCTGGCTACGGGCAAAAGCTTCGCACTCTTCTGGCACAAAAATCAGTCATTCACTTTTTAATAGATTTTGGAGATACACCTGTCTTTGAAGCAACTGCATATCCAAGCATTATCTTGCTTCAAAAAAACTGTTCAAGTAAAAATTCGACGCAGGTACTTAACTGGCAAATAGAAGAATCCGTTGAGAATATCCGCGCTGTATTTCAATCCAATCATTTTTCAATCTGTCAAAAGCAACTATTATCTACTGGATGGAAATTAGAGCCTGGCTCAACTCTAGAAATACTGGATAAATTACGTAGTAATGGAAAATTGTTGAATGAGCATACTGGCAAACGAATATGCTATGGAATTCTAACTGGATTAAATAATGTTTTTATTATTGATGGTGATACAAAAAAGAGATTAATTGCGGAACATTCTTCCTCAAATGAGGTGATAAAGCCATTTGTTAGAGGGCGAAATGTAAAACGCTGGAGAACAGAATTTGCCGAGCAATATCTGATTAAAATTGAGTCTTCAGAGAATAAACAACACCCTTGGTCAAGTATGTCTCTAGAGGAAGCAGAAGAAGTTTTTGCTAGTACATATCCAGCAATTTATTCTTGGTTCAAGATTTTTTGGAGTCAACTTATTCAGCGTGGTGAGCAAGGTAAATATTTTTGGGAGCTAAGATCATGTCGATACTGGCAGGAGTTTGATCAGCCTAAAATTATTTACCCTGATATTGCCGAAAACTCTAAATTTACATTAGACACCTCTGGATTAATACCTGATTGTACAGTTTTTACAATTCCATATGATTCCCTGTACTTACTTGGAGTTTTAAATTCTAAGCCTGTTAAATTCTTCTTCTCCCAAGTCTGTTCACAAGTACGGGGTAATTTCATGCGATTCAAATCTATATTTGTTGAGCAGATATCCATCCCTGATGCCTCTGCTTCTGAGCAAAAAACTATCTCTAGCTTAGTACAAAAATGCCTTGATGCCAAAGGTCAGGGTGTGGATGAGTGGGAAGAAGAGATAGATGATAGGGTAGCTCATCTGTATGGGCTGACTGCTGAAGAAATGAAGATTATTAAAGGAGAGTAAAAATTATGGATTCATCATTTCCAAATATTCCTTTATCAAAAGATAATTTTATTAACTGTAACTGGGAAGAAGTTGTTAACAATTCAGAAGAAATAGATTGCAATCACTATTCACGTTTATTTTGGCTTAAATCCCAAGAAGCTGAACAACAGGGTAATACCCAACTCCAAGTTACTTTAGCGGTACTATCAGGAATTACATCTTCCACCTTAAAATCCGAGTCTACTGAACAGCCTTTCTATTACATGGATTTTATTAGTGGTATTAGTAATGAATATTTAGCAGTTTTGAAAGAGTGGGTGTCAGAAATATCTGATTATGAACTTAAAGGGAGAATAGCAGATATTATTTGGATACGTAACCGTGACTATCGTATGGCACAAATTGCAATTGATTCTTATTTAGAAGCTGCTAAATTATTAGATAAACCAGAGCGTTGGACATTATCAGTAGAGAGAATTGAACGGGCAATTCGTTTAGCTTATCAAGCTAACCAGAAGACTCATAAAGATAAAGTCATTATTTACATCGAAAGTGTATTGGACAAGTATAACGGAGAAGACCTCTCTTTTCTATCTGCAAAATTGATGGAACTCCTACAGGAATTCAAAAAAGGAGATCCATCAAAATATGCCGCTATTTCAGAAAAGGCAGCACGTCGAGCCGAAACAGAGCATAACTGGCATAAAGCAAGAAACTATTGGGAAATAGCTATTGGTTGGCATCGAAAAAACCAAGATGATAACCAAGAACGCTCTGCATCTTTATCTTATGCCGAAACCTATGTAAAAGAAGCAGAAGATAAAATTAACCAAACACCTCCAACCTATCTAGCCGCATCTCATTTCTTAATCAAGGCTATCGAAGCATTAACAAATATTGGAGGTAATCAAACTCGTATAGAACAAATACATAAAACTTTACTAGATTATCAGCAAAGATCCACTACAGAACTACAATCTTTTTCTCAGCAAATAGATATTAGTGATATTGCTGGACAAGTTATAGAACAAGTTAAAAATAAAGAGTTACACGAAGCTCTTTATATTTTAGCATTTCTGTTTAAACCTACTAATATATCTGAGATTAAACAACAAACTCAAGAACTAATCACTAAAAGTATATTTAGCATGATTTTCCCTCCAGTATACATTAATGATATGGGTAAAATAATAGGGAAAAATCCGTCTTTTGAAGATGAAATGTATAGAACTGCTATTTGGTATCAACAAGTTCAAGCTCAAGCTATCATTGAGCCAGCCAGATATCAAATTAATTTAGAACATTATGTTAAAGTTAGTGATTTTTATGAAATTGTTGCTAATAATCCTTTTGTTCCCAGAGGACGTGAAGAGATATATGCTAGAGGTCTTTATGCAGGTTTAACTGGTGATTTTTTAATTGCAGCACATCTTTTAATTCCTCAAATAGAACATTCTATCCGTTGCCTTGTCAAACGCAGAGGAAATATTACATCTTGGCTCGACAAAGGCATACAAGATGAATACATAATGAGCGTACTATTTGATAAACATGAAGCAGATTTACAAGCAATTTTTGGAGAAGATATTGCTTTTGATGTAATAGGTTTATTAAACCGCAAAGGATTTGGCTCTAATTTAAGAAATTTAATGGCTCATGGTTTACTTAGCGTCAATGGTTTTTATACACCATCAGTCGTTTATTTATGGTGGCTTACACTGCATTTATGTTATTTACCTATAATTTCAAACCGTGAATCTTCACAAACAAATGAGCAGGAATAAATGCCTCTACCAGACTACATAGACAACTCCCGCTACAAACTGCAACATATCCTCAAAACTTTAATTGAGGATGAAAATCAAATTGTCCTCGACATCGCCACCGGCTTTTTCCGCATCGAGGCATGGGTACGTCTGGAAGCTGCCATGAACCAACTAACCAACCTACGGTTACTCATTGGACGTGACCCCACCATTAGACCAGCCGAAAGCGATCGCATTGACCTAATCCGCTACTTCCGCCGCGATATTCAAAAAGAACTAGAGCAGCAGGATCTTAAAGCAGACTACAAGCACCAGATTGACCGAATAATTGCATACCTAGAGCAAGACCATATCCAGGTTAGATTGTATGGGGCAACGAATGGGGAATTTTTACACGCCAAAGCTTATATATTTGACCATTACTCCATAGTAGGCTCAAGTAACTTCACTCCGGCGGGGATTGAAACTAACCGTGAACTAAACGTACTCAATAAGCACCGAGGCATTGCCGAAGATTTACGCCACAACTGGTTTAATGAGTTTTGGAATCACCCTAGTGTTGATGTTGATTACAAAGCCAAGTTAATTGATGCACTTAACGCTTCTAAGTTTGGCAGTAAAGCTTACACCCCATATCAGGTATTTCTTAAGGTACTATACGAATTTTTCAAAGATGACAGCATCATTGGTGAGAGCGATCGCACTACCTTAGAACTAGCCAGCTTCCAACAAGAAGGATTTGAAAGAGCCGTCAAACTAATAGAAAAACACCGGGGCTGTATTGTAGCAGATGCCGTTGGTTTGGGTAAAACATTTATTGGCTTGCGGTTACTGGAATATTACCTTATTAAAGACAGACGACCTAGTAAAGTTCCCCGCGCCCTGGTGATTTGTCCAGCACAGTTAAGAGATTTAGTTTGGGAGAAAAAACTAGAAGATTTTCAAATTAAGGCGCGTGTGCTGTCCCATGAAGAAATCAGCCGTCAAGCGTTTAATATTCATGATTACGCCCGTTATGACATTGTGGTGGTGGATGAATCCCACAACTTCCGCAACAGTGCCACCAATCGCTATCGTAACTTATTAAAGTTAGTGAGCAGTGGTAAACGCAATAAACGGGTGGTATTGCTCACAGCTACCCCCATTAATAACAGCATCTTTGACCTTTACCACCAAATTTTACTTTTGACCCGTGGTGGTGAAACTTATTACAGAGAATGGGGTATTTCTAACCTGAAAACATACTTTAAGGCTTTAGCTAAAGGTGGGGTAGAAATCACCGAACTTTTACTACAGACAATGGTAAGACGTAGCCGCCAGGATGTGATTAGAAGGCAACAAGCAGGTGAAGAAATTCGCATTAATGGTAAAATAATTAACTTTCCTAAACGTCAGTTAGAACAGTTCACCTACAACTTTGAAGATACTTTTGCTGGACTATATAAAGGGATAGCCAATCAAATTGACCAATTGAAATTACCAGCGTATAACATCAAGGCATTTAAAAAGCGTAAACAAAAGCAAGATGTAGATGAAATAAAACGCAATGATGCTTTAGTTGCCCTGCAAAAAGCACTGTACTTTAAACGGTTTGAAAGTTCACTAATTGCCTTTAAAAGCAGCATTACTAACCAGCGCAATTTTCAGACTAATTTTTATAGATTGCTGACTGAACAAGGAAAACTGCTAGATAGTAAAAACTACCGGAAGCTGATATTAGTGGCTGAAGATGAAGAAGAAAGTAACTCAGTTAATACCATTATTGAGTCATTAGATGAAATTGACTCTAAAGACTATGACCTAAATCAACTCCAGCAGCAGATTGAATCTGACCTGACTATTTTAAACAATATTATTACCAAATTAGAGCAAATTGAATCTTCAGCAGCAGCCAATACAGATTATGACTGCAAGCTAGCAGCTTTTAAACATTTACTCAAAACTCAACTTCCAGGTCAAAGACTATTAGTTTTTAGTTACTTCAAAGACACGGCTAATTACTTATACCAGCAACTAATTACCGATACAACTTGGCTAACACAAATGCAAGTCAACGGTAAAACACCTGTAATTGAGTTATTGACTGGTGCAACTTCGGGTAAACAACGAGAAGAAAAAGTAAAACGGTTTGCCCCCAAAGCTAATGCCCAAAGTGATGAAGAATTAAGCGCACTGCAACAACACCCAATTGATATTCTAATTTGTACAGATGTACTATCAGAAGGTCAAAACCTGCAAGATGCTGGGGTGTTAGTTAACTATGACCTGCATTGGAATCCAGTCCGTATGATTCAAAGGGCAGGACGCATTGACCGACTGGGAACAGATTATGAGCAACTATTTATATATAACTGCTTTCCAGAACAGGGATTAGAGGATTTATTAGGGTTAGTAAGAAGATTACAGGAACGCATCGCTACCATTGACCGAGAAGTAGGGCTAGACGGTAGTGTACTGGGTGAAACTATCTCTGATAAATCCCTAGAGGAATTATACAGGCTCAAGATGGCTGACACAGATGCAGAAAAAGAAGCCATATTAGCAGAATTAGAACTGGCATCTGATTTGGTATCTCTAGATGAAATGAGATTACCTTTACTAGAGTTTTTACAACAAGCCAGTAAGGAATTAATTGATGAGATTCCCTTTGGTATTCATAGCACGTCCAATAAACTCATAGCTCATCACAAAGTCCCTAATGGGGGAGTATTCTTAGCTTTTAAAGTTAAAGATAAGCACTTTTGGCATTTTTACCCACAGATTAATAACGCTATTTCTCTAGATCCAACCTCATTAATTGACGACAAACGCACCATTTTCAATTGGCTCAAGTGTCAACAGTCAGACTTTCCACCACCAGAGAAACTACCACCAGTCGAGTTTGATAAGCGGATTTTTCCTGTTCTAGAAGGAGCTATCCGCAACATTATGACATACTTCCAAAAACAACAGACAGCTAAAGGCATTAAACCGCAAATGTCAAAGCTTCTACAAAGTATTCATCATGCTCTCACTCAACCTGATTTATTTCAAAGTGAACCAATTGATGAAGAAGCCAAGGAACGGGTATTAAAAGTAATCACTACCGTTAATTCTCGTAGTTATGAGCGAGATATTAAGGCGATTTGGGAGACGTTCAAACAACATAAAAATGTCAGCTTACTCATTTCCGATTTAGATGAATATTTTGTAGACAGTGACCAATATGAGGAACTTACAGATGAACAAGACATAAGACCTATCGAAACTATTAATGAAAAGGACATTAAATTGATTTGTTATGAGTGGTTTAAACCAGATTCTTAGAGGAAAAGTTAAGGGTGCGCTCTCTCTCAATAACGTAAACATTCTTCTACTAAGTCTTATTAAAAGAGTATGTATATATATAAGAAAATACAATATTGAATAGGGAATAATTAAAATGGACATTCTGGCAATAGGTTCAGTAGGATTCTTATTGTTTATTGTTATATTTAAAGCTTTAGAAAAGGGGATGAATATTTTTTTCCATATTGAAACGCCTTTTTTAAAAATGAAACTTAACTCTCAAGTTCCAACTAATAAAGGAATCACACAATGTCCGCATTGTAATCAAAGAGTAAAAGAAAGCAGGTTAGCGACGCATATTGCTAAAAAATGTAGGGCAGTTAAAAAATAGAACTAGGAGTAATGCTAACTGAACATTACCAATGTTTATATAGTAGGAAACCAAAAGCGATCGCCCCTCCCACCAAATCAAGCAAGGAAATCTACCAAACAATGAGTTACTGGCTATTTCAAGGCAACCCGAAGTATTACCGCATCATAGACGGTATCCGCGACTTTGAGCAGATGCCCTGGCTTGCAACGCGCTATGCCAAAGACATGGCGGCTGGTGATGGGGTGCTGATTTGGAAAGCAGGAGATAAGGCGGGGATATATGCCATAGCAGAGATTATCGAGTCACCCAAAATCATCACTAACCCCCCTGACATTGGCTACTGGATAGATACCAGCCGCATTGGTGTTAAACCTTGCACCAGGATTCGCTTTACCAGTAAGTTAATAGACAAGCCACTGCTACGCGAAGACCTCAAGCTTGACCCTGTGTTGAAAAATTTGATTGTGATTCGCCAGCCGAACGGTACAAATTACAAAATTACACAGCAGGAATGGCAACGTGTACATGAATTGAAAGGTTAGCGATCGCTCCTCAAATTCTTAGAGGAAACCCAGGCGATCGTCAGAACCTAGAAAGCAGTAACATCACTAACTTTAAATATAACAGGCTAAAACATTACATCTACCTAAAAAATATGAGATTAAATTTAACAAGACCACTGGCATTTATTGATTTAGAAACTACAGGCGTAGATACAGCTAAGGATAGAATTGTTCAAATTGCCGTACTCAAGGTATCTCCTGACGGCAGGGAAGAAATCAAAACCCAGAAAGTTAATCCAACAATTCCCATTCCTCCAAGTGCATCTAAAGTTCATGGTATTTATGACCATGATGTTAGATTTTTACCCACATTTGCCCAAGTAGCTATTGATTATGCAACTTTTATAAATGACAGTGACTTAGGGGGATACAACTCTAATAAATTTGATATTCCTCTGCTGATAGAGGAATTTCTACGCGCAGGAATAGATTTTCAACTACAAGGTAGAAATCTGATTGACGCACAAGTTATATTTCACAAGATGGAGCCGCGAAACTTAAGGGCAGCTTACAAGTTCTATTGTGGTAAAGATTTAGTAAATGCTCATGATGCAGCCGTTGACATTCGTGCTACCTATGAAGTTTTAAAAGCACAAATCCAGCATTATGAGAATACAGGACATACCAGTGATGGTTCTGCGGTATCTGTGCCAATTAAAAATGACATGAGTGTTTTAAGCCAACTGGCTAAATTCAATTTTTTAGACCCAGCAGGAAAAGTAATTTATGATGAGCAGAAAAAAGCAATTATTCTAAATTTTGGTAAGTATAAGGACAAAACTTTGCTAGAAGTATTATCACAAGACCCAGGATATTACGATTGGATGATGACGAAAGGCGATTTTCCTTTATCTACCAAGAGAGCGATAAAAAAAGAGTGGGATGCTATACATCAGTCGCAGCAATAGACAAAATCATCCTACATTTCTTTTAAAGATAAATTTGGATACTTGCAGACTGTTGTAAACATTCTATCTACCTCTTAATAAAACGTAACTATAACAATACATCAGTCATACAAGAAAGGATGGACTTTAGTTCAAATTAAACAACATCTAGCATTAGGTTGGAAGTATGCACCGATTAATTTCTCCGTCCCTTGAACAGTTATCCTCTTTAAGAACACCTCTGACACTTGGTGAGCAAAAGGTTTTAGACTTTTTCTGTCGGAATTTACCCCAAGAATGGGAAATCTATATCCAACCTCACCTAAATGGGTTACGACCTGATTTTGTGTTGTTAAATCCCAAGGTAGGAATAGCTGTTTTTGAAGTCAAGGACTGGAACTTAAATGCTCTACCTTATAGAGTAAAAACTTCAGCTAAAGGTAGCCCTGAACTTTGGGCAACTTCTCATACTGGCGTAGATTTTCGAGTAAGAGATAATCCAGTAGAAAAAGCTGACCAGTACAAAGATAGCATTATTAATTTATACTGTCCTCGATTAGCGATTAAAAGTGCAGAAGGTAATTATCAATGCTTGGCTGTAGTAACAGCAGGTGTGATTATGACAGAAGCCACAACTCAGCAAGCTAAGAATTTATTTCAACCTTTTCAAGAGCATCTACATCAGTTAGGAAATCAAGAAAAATATCATCCTATATCTGGAAAAGATGCTTTAGACAGCAAGAATTTAGCAGCTATATTCCCTTCAGCAATGTGGCGTACATCTAAATATATGCAACCACAATTTGCGGCAGATTTAAGAGCTTGGTTAATTGAACCAGATTTTGCAGCTACCCAACGGCAACCACTTGAACTCAATAAAAAACAAAAGAGTTACATTACAACACGAACACCTATAGGATACCGCCGGATTAAAGGGTCAGCAGGTTCTGGAAAGTCTTTGGTACTAGCAGGTAGGGCAGCACAGCTTTCTTCTGAAGGAAAAGATGTTTTAGTGGTAAGTTTTAATATCACTTTATGGCACTATTTGAGAGATTTAGCAGTACGTCATCAAGTACCTAATAAAAAAGTTAATTCTATTACTTGGTGTCACTTTCACGAATGGTGCAAGCGGGTTTGCTATGATGCAGGTTATCAAAATGAGTATCGTGAACTTTGGAAAGGTGTTCAAAATCCTGAAAATTTAGAACGTATTCTAGAGTTTGACATGATTAATTTAGTCAATCTAGCAATAGATAACAAAAAAAGTGAGGTTCCCACTTTTGATGCAATTTTAGTTGATGAGGGTCAAGACTATAATCTGGATTGGTGGAACACTCTTAGAAAAGTTCGGCGTAAAGGCGGTGAGATGCTATTAGTAGCTGATGAGACGCAGGATCTTTACCAGCGTACTCAGTATTGGACTGATGAAAAGATGGAAGGGGCAGGCTTTAAAGGGAGTTGGGTTGATTTAGATACTTGTTACAGAACACCTCGTGAACTAATAGGCTACCTCAAGGAATACGCAGTTAAGTATCTGCCAAATACTACCATTAATCTGCCTGAACCTGATCAAGAGGAACTCAATCTATCACCAGTACAAATGCGTTGGATTCAAGTGGATAGTGGTGATAACGCTAGTATTTCAACTCAAGCAGTTTTAAATATGCCAATTTGGACTCAACCAGATATTCTGGCTTACTCAGATATTGTCTTATTGGTACAAAATCATCAGTCTGGTTTGGAGTGTGTCAGTATATTGGAAAAAAAGGGGGTGAGAGTAGCCCACGTTTTCGGCAGAGATCATAGAGAACAGAAACAACGTAAATTGGGCTTCTTTATGGGTGACGCACGGGTGAAAGCAGCAACAATTCACAGTTTTAAAGGCTGGGAGTCGTGCTGTATGGTTATTAATATTGAACGGGCAGAAACAGAGGAAGAGTTAGCAGCAATATATGTGGCATTGAGCCGCCTGAAGCGTCGAATTGCAGGCAGCTACATTACTGTTGTTTGTTCAGTTCCACACTTAGCAGAGTTTGGCGAAACTTGGGAGTTATTTGAGTGGGTATCTGCTTAGATAATTCTTTAAAATCTGCAAAACATAAAACCTTAAGTATATATTTAGGACTATATAAATTCTTTATAAGTTTAAACTTGGTGTTGCCTCACTCTAAAACGTCTACACCAATAAAGTTTACGGACGTTGACTATTAAGTAAATATTCATGCACCAAGAGATGAGGATAAAAGTTGTGAAATAAGCGATCGCCCCCTCCCATTCTTAGAGGAAACCCGAATTACATCTACCTATGGCCACCCTAATTCCCTCATTTAATAGCTGCTCAATGCGAATGACCCCTGGCGAGAGGAGGTTAGCCGAGCGTTTGGAGGAAAAATTAGAGAATGATTATTTACTTTGGTACGATGTGCCAGTAGGTAAAAAGCAGCTACATCCAGATTTTATTGTGCTGCACCCCAGCCGGGGCTTATTTATTTTGGAAGTGAAAGACTGGAAGTTAGATACCATTCAAACTATCAACCCCTCCACAGCCACCATAATTACTGAGGATGGAATCAAAGAAGTCAAACACCCGCTACAACAGGCCAGAGATTATGCCCTAGCAGTCAACAAAATGCTAGAAAAAGACCCCGCCCTGGTGCAGCAAGAAGGTAAATATCAGGGTAAGCTAGTCATTCCTTATGGTTACGGCGTGGTGTTTACCAACATCACCCGCAAAGCATTTAATGAAAGTGAACTACCAGCAGTGTTTGAGGAACACTTAGTTATCTGCAAAGATGAAATGCTCCCAAGCACAGATGCAGGCGAATTTCAGCAACGACTTTGGGATTTATCTGCATATCAATTTGGTAAGGCAATCACTCCTCACCAAATTGATAGAATACGCTGGCATATCTTCCCAGAATTACGCATCAGTGACAAGCAGTTATCTTCGCTTGAATCAGACACCGCCGAAGAATCACCACAGTTGCAAATCCCTGACATTCTCAAAATTATGGATTTGCAACAAGAACAGTTAGCAAGGAGTTTAGGTGATGGGCATCGGGTAATTCATGGTGTAGCGGGTTCTGGCAAAACCATGATTTTAGCTTACCGTTGTCAGTATCTTGCACAAGTAGAAAATAAACCAATTTTGGTACTGTGTTTCAACGTTTCCCTTGCTGCCAAACTCCGGCAGATGATTTATGACAAGAATTTAACAGAGCGTATAGTGGTGCGTCACTTTCATGGTTGGTGCATGGATCAATTGAAGAAATACCACATCTCTAGACCCGACCCCAGAGAGTACAAAGATGAAGCTTACACAAACGAACTGGTTAATCGAGTTATTGCAGCTGTCGATGCCCAGTTGATACCTGCTGGCACGTATGGCGCAGTGATGATAGATGAAGGCCACGACTTTCAACCGGAGTGGTTAAAACTAGTTGCACAAATGGTCAATCCAGAAACTAACTCACTGCTTATCTTGTATGATGATGCCCAAAACCTTTACGGTGAAAAGCGCGATAAGAAATTTAGCTTTAAGAACGTAGGCATCCAGGCACAGGGACGTACTACCATACTCAAGTTCAACTACCGCAACACTGCTCAAGTGTTAGGTGTAGCTTATGAATTTGCTAAAGAAGTTATGCAACCTACCACCGGGGATGATGACCAAGTAGTATTAGTAAAACCTGCCAGTGCTGGAAGACAGGGAGTAATGCCAGATTTAATTAAACTCCCCAGTTTTAAACATGAGGTAGATTATTTAGCCGAGCGAGTGCAACAGTTACATGAGCGTGGTACACCCTGGAACGAAATCGCAATTATTTATCGCTCTAAGTTTATGGGCGATCGCATATATAACCACTTCCAACAAGCCCACATCCCAATAGAATGGTTAAATGCCAATAGCGATAGCCGCAACTATCACCCAGCCGCGCCAAGCATCAAACTGATGACTATGCACTCATCTAAAGGGCTAGAGTTCCCAGTGGTGTTAATTCCTGGTGTTGGTTATATGCCCCATCAATACAACACACCAAAAGAAGAAGCACGATTATTGTATGTAGCGATGACACGGGCAGTTGACCAACTGATTTTGAGTTGCGATCGCTCTTCCCAATTTACTCGCCGTTTGGAGAAAGTCTTACAGCATAATTCTTAGAGGACAAGTAATGCCTCCAGCAACCTAACGGAACGCTCCCAGTCCTCTACACTCTGTATATTATTTAATAAGTGTTAATTCTATCGAATATGATGCAAGATTTGGAGATACTTGACATTGTAGATGAAAATGATTGCATTATTGGACAAAAGCCACGCTCAGAAATATATAGTCAAGGGCTGTGCAATTTTAGAGTTGTCAATGCTTTTGTCATTAATTCATTAAGACAACTTTGGATACCTCGTCGTTCATCCAAAAAACGAATTTTCCCCCTTTGTCTTGATGTTAGTATGGGAGGTCATGTTGAAAGCAAAGAAAGTTATGAAGATGCTCTGCAACGTGAACTTAAGGAGGAATTGAATTTAGAATTAGACAATGTTGACTTTAGATTATTAGGATATTTAAAGCCACATCAGCATCATGTTTCTGCTTTTATGAAAGTTTATGAAATTAAATTAGATGATAATCCTGATTACAATAAAAATGATTTTGTTGAAAGTTTTTGGTTATCTCCTTCTAATTTAATAGAATGGTTGAATAAAGGTGAACCTGCAAAAAGTGACTTGATTAAACTTGTGCAGATGTTTTATGCAAATTAAGCACGAATTTTGATGACTAAAATTAATAAAAGTTTTTCTATAAAAATTCTGAACTTCCTCAAACCCCACCTAATTTGGTATAACAGCGATCGCCCTACCTGATTCTTAGAGGAAGGTATGGGAGCGATCGCCTCTCTCCCACCCCCAAACCCTGCTAAAATCCCTTTATTCAATACATCAATTACCATGTCTGGCAAAGGATTTGGGCAAAGACAACCCAGCAAAATCGATAAACTTGTTGAATCGGCGGTGCGCTCTTGCCACAAGCGACACCCAGAATCATTAGACCAAATTTTTGACAATCTGCCTGTAAAGCTCAATAAACAGGTATTAAATGGTACAGTTGCGGCTTTAGAAACAGATATTGATGCCTTGAGTTGGCTGTGTGGTTATTTTGCATCTGAAATTAACAGCAGTGAGGACAACCAGAAGCCTCGCCATTCTATTACAAAACTTAGTAAATTGCTCATTACATCGGGGATGAAACCCTTCTGTGATTTTGCCCCTTACCCTGGTTGTCGCATTGTTATACTTAATACTGATAAGTTTGAATCGCTACCAGAGGAAGTTAAAACCATAGTGCAGCAAGCTTTTAATGTAACGGAACAGTCTGGTGAAGAAGCACAACAGATAAATGATGCCTTGCTGCAAGAACTAACCGTGACCTAAGAGTAGTGAATAGATGCGATCGCCTCCATCTTCAATCATGAACAAAATCTACAATCTAGGATTAACTGATACTGAATACGCACAACTAGCAGCCCAAGGCTATGACTCAAACCTAGAATACCAGTTGATAGAAAGGTCACGAGTAAAGGCAAACCACTAGAGATTGAGCAAGAAGATTACCTGAGAAACTGCTGGATACAGCAGTAATCATTATCTTATAACAATACCTTCGCCAAAATAAGAGGATGAAGAGAGAGGGCTGATGTAGTAGAGTTATTGTCTTCCCAAACGACAACTCAAAAGCCACAACAAGCCCATGCCCGATATCTTATCA
>NZ_JACJQW010000048.1:0-43630 GCF_014696905.1 Nostoc sp. FACHB-190 | reverse complement strand
CCAGATTTAGCAAAGGCGATTGAAACTGCTTTTAGCCAAGTCTCCTTAAATGATATTTATAATTGGTTTACTCATTGTTGCTACTGTACTTCACCAGACTGAGAAACGCTATATTACATCAACTTTTAAATGAAGGAGCGTTAATTATTAAATGGGGACGAAAACTCAAAAATAAAGGCGATACTATTATCACAATTTAAATGCACAAGAGCTTATGACTGACGTGAACCTCGACAGCAATGGAAATATTACGATCGCACTCCTACCCCAAGACAATGGACAGTATATTTGCCGGTTGTCATCGTCTCTGAGCGATTCTCCTAGAGAAAATATACAATGCTACGGTCAAACCAAAGAACACGCGATCGCGATCGCCTTAGAACAACTAGCCGATGACTATCGCAAAATAGCAGAACAAAGACAAAATATAGCTTGGGACACCGTGGAGAGATCGGACTCTGGAGAGCCAATTACCAAGCATTACCATGTAATTCTGCACTACGAGCGCATTGCAGAGGAAGAATCGAAGTTTGAGGCAATGCACAATACCATTATGGGAAATACTGTGGTAGAGAATGCCAATATCACCGTGATTGAGATTGATCCAAATATACCAATTGAGGCATTAACGCGATCGTGGGATTGAAATCAACGAAATATAACGGTTTTTTACGACTTTAGTGCTATTGCGATCACCCAAGGCAAGCATAGCCCATCACCCACTCAATTCCAGCCTCATCTTTTGTCTGCACATCAATCTTTGTGATTCAAGCGAGAAGAATTTATCAATCTCAGCATAGTCATTTAAGTCGCCCAGATAAAAGCATCCACAACTCAACTACTGAACTTGTTATTTAACTAGCTCAACTGTTTTATAACCAGACGAACCCATAGAATCCTGATTCTGCCGTTGCTGGCGGATTGTTGCTAAATGCTCTAATGCTTGATTTAGTCCTCTTAAAATGTGCCTCTCATATCGGGCTAATTTATCTGTATCTGAAGGCAAAGCTAATGATTTTTGGTGTTCCTGCCTAATTTGTGCCTGCAAACTTTTCAGTTCTGCACTTCCACCTCTGTCATTTCCTGAATCAATAAGTGATTGCAGCTCATCAGGAAATTTAAAGACTTTTCCCGCATTGCTAAAGCCTTCATCCTTGCTGTTTGTGCTTGCTCTAGAACTTTATTAGCGATCGCGTTCTAAATAAAAACACAACTGTCATTTTTCAGATATGGTTATATGGGTATAAGGATGTAAGTATTCAGAACCCTTATACCCCATACCCTTTCACCCCCACACCCAATCCCCACAGACAATTGTGGTGCGTCACTATTGTATATTTTTAGTACAAAAATACTGCGAAAAGAACTGTCTTATAAATAAAGAAAACCCTCGTAAGTCTTAGCTCACAAGGGTTTCAGTTTCTAAGCGGGCGGCGGGAATCGAACCCGCATTAATAGCTTGGAAGGCTATAGTTTTACCACTAAACTACGCCCGCAAACAGAGGCTTCTATTCAATATAAATACAGTTCGTATACAAATAATACACAAGTACTGCTTATTTAGGCTTTGTTTTGCCTGTGTTTATTAATGAACTTGTATAAGTATAACAAGAAAAGTATCGGAACTACAACCCCTACTGGAAAATCTTATAAAGGAAGCATCACAGTAGAGTCAACCAATGGTAGATTGAGATTTAGAGTAGTAGGGCAGCTTTACACAGTAACTTTAGGTACATAGTATTTTTCATCCTAAATGAAATACGGCCAAGAATTATTAACCACAGATACACGCAGATAGCAATAGATAAATTTGTATCTTAGTAGACTAGAAAACGCTAGATAATCTGGCCATGTTTTTCAACAGATAAATTAACTATGTTCTATGAATTAAATATCTCGTCAGGACAATCTTAATATATTCCAATTTCTTCAGCTACTTAAATAAATAATGTATATAGAACTACAAAAGAAATTATTTAATTCAGTGCTAAAATTGATATATCATACAAAAACTATTAGATGATATTTGAAAACCATCAAGTATTTTGCTTGATTTTCTTAGTATAAGTATCCTAAATGAGACTCAAACAAATCTATTTCGTGTTCCCTGTTTCCAGTTACCTGTCTTTGTGAATTAGTTTGTCAATCAAATAGGACTAGTCTATGTCAATAGTTATCAGTTAGCCAGGCTTTGTAGCAATTTTTTGGGGAAAGACTTAACTGAAGAATTATCGATGAAAGTAAATTCTCAATCAATTGCCAACAAGTAGTCTAGATATAGGCGTATATTAAATTACTAAGTAAATTCGCTAATACTTTTCAAATAACCTCTAAGAAGCAACTCTCAAAGCACAAGCATCTTTGTGTGAAATAAATCTCAATAATTAGCTATTTGAGTAAATGCGAGTGCAAGAAATCAAAAAACATAACACCAAAATTTTTAGCTTGAACGTTCTGGCTTTTTTTGCAGCATTTGTCCAATCTACACGCGGTTTATGGCGCTACGGACAAACAGTATTAGGTATTATTTTCCGTCATCCTATTACTGGTACAAGTATTATTCCGATATTACCTGACGGTCGAATTGTCTTAATTCGACGGCGAGATAATGGTCTTTGGTCATTACCCGGAGGAATGGTGGACTGGGGAGAAGACATCCCGAATACAGTCCGCCGAGAATTAATAGAGGAAACAGGACTGGAATTAGTAGAAATTAAACGTTTAGTAGGTGTTTATTCTGCACCAGATAGAGATCCTCGCATTCATTCGATTTGCGTTGTGGTGGAAGCCGAAGTTAAAGGAAAAATGGAAATTCAAGATACTTTAGAAGTTATGGAAATCCAAGCTTTTTTTCCGAGTGCTTTACCTAAAGGCCCAATGTCTCATGACCATTCTCGACAGCTACAGGACTACTTAAACGGCTTGACAACGCTGGCGTAACAATACTTTAGATTTTCTCTGGGAGTTTTAATTACAAAATCCAATATAAAAACTACAATCTACTATGATGTAATTTTTATATATAAGATGGATACACTATTACGTAACTCCCGCAGAAAACTCTCTCAAGGATTGTTATTTTGGAGCGAGGCTGGTCAAGGTATTCCGGTGGTTTTGTTACATGGTGCTTGGAACGATAGTAGTCAGTGGTCATCTGTAATGGAAAAACTGGCGAAGAATTTCCATTGCTTTGCACCAGACTTGATAGGCTTTGGGGAGTCTGATAAGCCAAATATTCATCACTCAATAGATTTACAAGTAGAGTCGATCGCGGAACTACTGCAAGCCTTAAGACTGGAAAGAGTATACTTAGTAGGTCATTCTCTGGGAGGTTGGATTGCAGCGAGTTATACTTTGAAATATCCAGAACAGGTAGAAGGTTTAGTGCTGTTAGCACCAGAAGGTGTAGAAGTTGAGAAACAAGAAAAACGTTGGCAACAACGGCGTAAATTATTAGAATTTTCTCCGTTATTAGTGAAATTTTTCAAATTTATCAGACCAATCACTAAAATATTCGGTTGGCACGAAAAAATCGAGCAAGACCTAAAGCAACGCCAACATTTACTCAAATATCCTGCCGCTTGTCAGTTATTATTTCAAAGACAGACAGCAGAAATTAAAGCAGAGTTACTGCAAGATAAATTGCATTTAATTGAAGTTCCTGTGTTAATTTTACAAGGCGGACAAGATACTTCTGATGCTGTCTTTCAAAGCCAAACTTATAAACAATTAATTTCCCAAGTTGATTTTAAATTAGTGGCTCATGCTGGCAATGATTTACCAGAAGAGTGTGCCGGAATTGTAGCGGAAGAGATTCATGATTTTATTAAACATATATGATTTTTGAAATGCACGTAGTAGGATGTGTTAGCGACAGCATAGCACATCTAACGTAAAGCTTTTGGTGCGTTACTATCATTTGTCATTGGTAAGAGTTTCAAGCCTCTTGATGTTGTGTAAATGACTTACTTATTCAGGGTTTGTTGCCAATCAGCTACAGATATTCCTTCACTTTCAAACCGCGATATATGTTTTAAGTTTGTTGTGACAACTGTAACCTGATCAAAAATTTTTAGTTGCAAAATGGCTTGAGCAGCAAGAATTACATCTCCATCTAAGCTGTCATTACTGGCTGTGGGTTGACCTTGGTTTCTTACCCAAGCCCATAATTCGGCTGCTTTTATCATCGTTTCATGCGTTAGTGGTATTAGACAAATTTTGCTAAGTTGGTTGAGGCGCTCTATACTTTTTTGCTTTCCTTGTCTTAAAAGTTCACGTCGTAGCTCATAATCAGCTATTTCAGGAACACGTATAAGAGTTTCATCTTTTTGTAATGACTTTAACCATTGTTGGATTTTTGGATCTATCTTTGGATGCGTTACTTGACTCAATGGATTAGTATCCAACAAAATAACTCTACCCATGTGAGTTTTTATAATGATAGTTGATTGCGGTTCAAAGCTGACTCAATAGATGAATAAGTTTCTTCATCGTAATCTGATTCATCGGCCATCCATTCATCAACTAAATCTATCACCGCTTCTAAAGAATTATCCTGATTTGATTGTGATTCTAAAAATTTGCCTATTAAAGATTCATTCAGCTTACTATGTTCTCTAGCAGAGGCGTATATTATATGACCTTTGAGACTGGATGATGTAGTTATAGGAGGAAACGAGACAACTACATCTAAGTCTCTCGTTGTACTGGAAATAGATGTTTTCCTCTGATAGCTCCCAGAAAGAGGGTATAATTGAAACGAAGATTTTTCCTCAATCAAAGTATCAACTTTGGCTTTAAGTACTAGCAATTCTGCTAAAGTCAAATTATCTAAATTTTGCATGATTTCATAGATGTGTGTGGCTTTAGGCATATCTACGATTAGAAATAAGTATATGTTTCTATTTTAGCTTATAGTTGCTTTAGTATCTCTCAGTCAACCAATTATAGATTATCAACCGTTGCTATTCCCAAAAAAATTAAGTTTGGTTCTACAATCAAACGGGCTGTTATTTTTGGGTATAAAGTTTCCATATAGTTAAATAATAAGGTGCGATCGCCTCCTTTAATCACCACATTACTATTAGGATATAATTCCCACCAAGCTGTCATAAAATCTTTGATTCCAGCTAACAAGGTGTAGATAACACCACTTTGAATTGCATCTGGGGTATTTTGGGCAAACCTTGGCGGTAAAGATGTGAAAGTTTGCGTTTTTAACTGGGGTAACTGGCTGGTTTTTTGACCTAACGTTGCAAATTGTAAACCTAGCCCTGGCAAAATTGCACCGCCAACTAAATTCTGTTGACTATCTGCACCTGTAAAAGTGAGTGCGGTTCCAGCATCAATTACTAATATGGGAAATCCCAACTTTATCCCCGCACCCCACAAAGCCAAGGCGCGGTCAATTCCTAATGTGGGATAGGTATTTTTTAAAGGTACATTCTCTAAGGTAATTACTTTGACATTGGGGTAACTTTGCCAAAGTGCGGTTTGACTGGGAACAACAGAAGCAATTACCAGAGGAAGGGGACAAGGAAGGGTAAAAATCTTGGCGGGGAAATCATCTAAGGTTCGACCGTTACCTAACTGCTGTATAACTGAATCAGGTAGATAGTCTGTATTCCATGTACAGTCAAGGGTTTCGCCTACGAATAACCCCCAATGCAGTCGGGAATTACCTATCTCCAAAGCCAGCCAAGGTTTATGTATACGCGGTTTCACTCTTTTGATTTTTTTAAGATAACTATAGGTTTTTTAATAAAAATTTACATTTGAACCGTGTCAAAATAGAACAAGCGGAATAAATACTCATTGTGTTTGAGAGGGGATTTATGGTATCGCTCACCGAGAAAACGGAAAAAAGGTTGACAATACAGACTGAGGATATTTCTCAAGATACGACGGCAATTCGCTCTCTAGATTGGGATCGCGATCGCTTTGATATTGAGTTTGGTTTACAAAATGGTACTACCTACAACTCATTTTTGATTCGCGGTGAGCAGATTGCTTTAGTTGATACCTCCCATGAGAAGTTCCGTCATCTGTATTTTGATACGCTCACAGGATTGATTAATCCTCAAGATATCAATTATTTGATTGTCAGCCACACTGAGCCTGATCATAGCGGTTTAGTGAAAGATTTGTTACAAATAGCTCCAGAAATTACAGTTGTGGCTTCCAAAGTCGCAATTCAATTTTTGGAAGATTTGGTACATCAGCCATTTAAACGGCAGATTGTTAAAAATGGCGATCGCTTAGATTTAGGTAACGGTCACGAGATAGAATTTGTAATTGCGCCTAATTTACATTGGCCGGACACAATCTTCAGCTTCGACCATAAAACCCAAACCCTGTTTACCTGCGATGCTTTCGGGATGCACTATTGTTCCGATGCTACTTTTGACGAAGACTTAAAAACTATTGAAGCTGATTTTAAATATTACTATGAATGCCTGATGGGGCCGAATTCGCGCTCGGTATTGTCTGCAATGAAGCGGATGGGGGAATTACCAGCGATTAAAATGATTGCGACAGGTCACGGGCCGTTACTCTATCACAACGTTGAGGAACTCACCCAACGTTACCGCAAATGGAGTCAGAACCAAGCGAAACCAGAAACTACCGTTGGTGTATTTTACGTTTCAGAATACGGTTATAGCGATCGCCTCGCCCAAGCAATTATCAACGGTATCAACAAAACCGATGTCGCTGTAGAAGTAGTAGATTTGGGTTCAGCCACAGATTTACAAGAATTGCGCGAACTAGTTGGACGTTGTTCTGGATTAGTCATTGGTGCGCCGCCATCTGCTGGTGATACCATTGCTCAAGCCGCACTTAGTACTGTGTTAGGCTCGGCTAAAGATAAACAAGCCATTGGTATATTTGAAACCGGCGGCGGTAATGATGAGCCGACTTACCCCCTGTTGAACAAATTCCGGGCTTTAGGACTACATATCGCATTCCCAGTGATTCAACTTAGCGAAACACCCAGGGAAAATACTTATAAGCAGTGTGAAGAAGCAGGCACAGACTTAGGGCAGTGGGTAACGCGCGATCGCAGCATCAAAGCGATGAAAGCCCTGAGTGCAGACTTAGATAAAGCCTTGGGTAGACTCAGTGGCGGACTGTATATTATTACCGCCAAAAAAGGCGATGTCTCCAGCGCGATGTTAGCTTCCTGGGTAGCACAAGCCAGCTTTAAACCCTTGGGCTTTTCCATTGCAGTCGCTAAAGACCGGGCGATTGAATCCTTAATGCAAGTAGGCGATCGCTTTGTGTTAAACGTCTTAGAAGAAGGCAATTATCAAACACTCATGCGCCACTTCCTCAAACGGTTCGCCCCTGGTGCAGACCGCTTTGCAGGTGTGCGAACCCAAAGCGCCGAAGACGGTACACCCATCCTCGCCGACGCTTTAGCATATATGGAATGCGAAGTTGTTAGCCGGATGGACTGCGGCGACCACTGGGCGGTATACAGCACCGTCAATGGCGGCCGAGTTTCTAAACCGGAAGCACTGACAGCTGTGCATCATCGTAAGGTAGGAAATCACTACTAAAGACTTTTTAAAAGACGTTGCAGCGCAACGTCTTTTAAACTTTACCACTCAGCACTATATTCACTCGTTAGGGCTAGTACAGGTCGGCGGAAATAAAGATACCATTTCAAGTGAATGAAAAGCCTGTGATATGAGCTTTTTGACTTTTTACTTTTGACTTTTTACTTCCGCGTAGCGGTACTAGGTGCTTCCAAACATCCTCTTAGGAAAATTTGAAACTTTGAATGCCAGGTATAGTAATACCATTTTGGATTTTAGATTTTGGATTTTGGATTGGGAAATTGCTTACTGGCGAGCTTTTCAGTAACCCATTTGTCGCAATCATTTTTCAAATTGGTATAACACCTTTCCTCCTGCTATAACAGCCTACTACCTCAATCTGGCGTGGGCTGCCAAAATAATTCTTTCTGTTTCTTCCCAACCAATACATTTATCAGTTACAGAAACACCATACTTTAATTCTTCTGGTTTGCAATTTAATGGTTGATTGCCTTCATATAAATGCGATTCCAGCATCATCCCCACAATAGATGTATTGCCATCAATAATTTGCTGAATTACATCTTCAAATACCTGAGATTGCAATCGGTAATCTTTATTGGTATTGCCATGACTACAGTCAATCACGATTCTTGGTGGTAAATCAGAATCTTTTAATTTTTGTTCTACTAATTTGACATTAGCTGCATCGTAATTAGGCTGGTTTCCACCCCTTAAAATCACATGACCGTAAGGATTACCCATAGTTTGAAAAACGCTAACTTGTCCTTTATTATTGATCCCTAGAAAGTTATGGGGACTTTTTGCTGAGTGCAGGGCATTTAAAGCCACTTGAATGTTACCATCCGTTCCATTTTTAAAACCTACAGGCATAGAAAGCCCGCTAGACATTTCTCTGTGGGTTTGTGATTCTGTGGTTCTCGCCCCAATAGCAGACCAGGTAATTAATTCACTAATATATTGGGGGATGATTGGGTCTAAGGCTTCAGTCCCGGCGGGTAATTCTAATTCAGTAATTTTTAATAGTAAACTTCTAGCGGTTAATAAACCTTTTTCCACATGGAAAGAATCATCCATATCAGGGTCATTAATCAAACCTTTCCAACCTACTGTTGTTCTTGGTTTTTCAAAGTAAACTCTCATAACTAACAAGAGTTTATCTTTGACTTGATCTGCTAAAACTTTCAATTTTTCAGCATACTCTATCGCTGCTTTGGTATCATGGATAGAACATGGCCCAACTACAATAAATTTTCTACTATCTTGAAAATCTAAAATATTTTCTAGTTCTTGTCTATATTTTAATACTGTATGTTCTGCCGATTTCGTAATTGGCAATCTTGTCTTAACGTCGTGAGGCGTTAATAAGATATGAGAACTTTTAATGTTAGTATTAGATAATTTGTTGTGCATGTAGACGCTCTGGAGATTAGAATGCTCTCGTTACTTGAGAGAAAAGTAATATACACATTTTAAGTCAAAAGCACAATAATCTCTGCCTTGATTTTTATTTAAACAGACTTTATTCCTGAGTCTATTGATAGTTTAACTGTAATTGGTGGCGGGGAGAATTGGAGCGATCGCCCCAATTCTCCCCATTAATAAAAAAGGGGCAAATATCGCCCCGTTCACGTCTAACTCATGTCAGAGAATCTTGTTATTGCCAGACAAATACCTTAGCCTCATAAGGGCCAAGATCAGTCATAATCCCATTATCGCCAGCCTCTACATCATAATTGCCCGTCCACTCGTGCCAAGTACCGCCACAAGGGAAATTAGGAACGTGATAGCCAGCTAAAAAGTTTTCGGAAAAATTTGCTACCACAACTACACGGGAACCTTCATCATTCCATCGACTATAAGCCAACACTTTAGCTTCGTGATTTTCGTGGATGAAATCAATATTTGCTGTATACAAAGCATGGTTATTTTTGCGTAGATGAATCAAGCCTTTGTAGTAATTAAATAAACCACCGTTTAAATCATTACTTAGTAGTGTCCACTCAATTTTTGATGATTCTTGGGTTTTAGGTTTATATTCACCAAACTCTTGTCCCATCCATACCAAAGGTACACCCACAGCCGTCATCAAAATAGCTACACCTAATTTGATGCGTCTAAAAGCTTCTTCATCGAAAATATTCCGATTACCTAACTCAACCATTACCCGATTATGGTCATGGTTGGTGAGATAATTAACCACATTAGTCGCACCCATGAAACCTTGACGTTTCGGATCAATCACATCTTTGAGGTTTTCTAAATCAAAACTATCGCCGCAAATATGTGCTGTAACTGTGTGCATAAAGCTATCATGCCAACAACCATCCATTGGGCCATCAATATTAGTAATACTGGTTGTTTCTGGGATATGTTCAGCAACATTATAAAAAGGTTTCGCACCAGCAGTTTTTTTCGCTTCTTGAACTATCCAGTGCATAAAATCGTAATTGGCAATTTGTCTGGCAGCATCGTAGCGAATGCCATCTACATGATATTCTTCAATCCAAAAACGGACTGTATCGCCAATAAATTTACGGGCGGGATAAGTCTCTAAATTTTCATCGTAGAATTCATAATTAAATTCTGGCCCCCAGCTATTATCAGGGTCACGCGGTGCATGATGATACCAATAATCATGGTCTATTTGGGTTAAAGGGCTAGAAGATTCTGAGTGATTATAAATCCCATCCATAATCACCCGAATTCCTCGACTATGGCATTCGTCAACGAGTTGCTTTAATTCATTTGTAGAACCATAACTCGATTCAGGTGCAAAAAAATATCTTGGGTTATAACCCCAACTATAATTACCAGGATATTCTTTAACTGGTAGTAATTCAATAGCGTTAATTCCTAAATCACATAAATAATCTAACTTTTCAATAACGTGTTTATATTTCCCTCTCGCATCAGGGTCATCTTCACCACCAGAAAAATCACCAACGTGTAATTCATAAATCACTAGTTCATGGTCTGGCGGTAAAGGTTTATCATCATGATGCCAGACATAAGTATCAACAATTTTTTGTCCATCCTTAATACGAATTACACCATTATCTTTACCACCAATTTCGTCAACATCGGTTGCATAAGGGTCTGTAACATCTACCCATTGATCTGCTTCAAAAAACCACGATTTTGACTGCACACGGAATTTATATTTATAAACCCCATCTTCTAATTCTACAGTTGTACGGAAATAACCATCTTCTCCTTTTATCATTGGAATTTCTTGCCAATCACAAAAAGAACCTATTAACGCAGCGCCTTCGTTATAAGGTGCAAATAAACTAAATTCAATGGGATTAGCCATAAAAAATTTTCAAGTATATAAAGCGAATATCAGTATTTTCGTAATAATTAATCAATTTGCAAATCGGTCTACAGAAATAATTCAATAATCCCTCCTCTATCTGTAGAGGGACTAGTTAATGTCTAAATGGGTGTTTTTTAGAGTTTAATTCCTATCAATGCTGAATATTTGGCTATTATCAGCTATCTACCATCATGCGATAGATTTTATTAAATATGTAAAATTAGTTTTGTATATATAAGATTTATATTTGATTTAGGAAATACAAGTAGCAAAAAATTGTAGGTTGGGTGTAACGCAGTGAAACCCAACATTTTTATACTAAGTTGCTTTCAGATGTATTCCTACTCCCACCCCAGGTTACTATCTTTGACTGCAACTTGGTATTAGGATTTTGTTGGGTTACGCTTCGCTTCACCCAACCTACCTTTAATACAAGATACCCGATTTATTCAATAATTCAGGTATCTTACAGTTTAATGAATAATTGAGGATTGGTATATCAAAATTTCCCAATGACTATAATTCGGGATTTTGTTGTCGCCAATAACTTAATAACCAATTGGCGGCTGTGGCTCGGCGTGTTTCTCTGGGTGTAAATTCCCCAATTTTGTAACCTTTAAATCCCAACTTTTCTTTAAGGCTTTGCTTGTATTCTGTGGGAATTGAACGTGTTAATTTCATGGTTGCGGGACGACTTGCGAGAAAGTTTGGTGGTTCTGGGTATTCATCTCGCCATTCTGGTAAAACTTCGTTGTTTTCCCATTGATCAGTTGTGGGGTTATAGCGATATCCCAAGTAATACCAAACTAATTGATTGACTGTTACATCATCAATTTGATCCTTGAGGATTCCCCAAATTGTATCAGGATTCAAAGGTGGTAAATTAGACATAAGCAAGGCAGAATTCAAACTTTAAAATTAGCAGATTGATAGATGCTAGTCTGTAATTAGAGATGCAGCCTTCTATAGATGACGGCAAGGTACAAACAATAATTTATCATTATCTTTACTTACTCTTACAGCGAGTATGGCTATTTCTATACTGCTAAAGTGGAGCTAGATGAATTTAAACACTATTGCAGAAAATGAACGCAGATAAATTTATCCTCTGGTAGATGAGGAAACGCTATTTTTTCCTAAAACAGTTATCGGCAAAAACTTGAGTGTGTAATTAAAATTTTGTTCTCGATTCACATAACAGGTAGACTGGAAAGCGTAAAGAATTGACCAGTTTATGCAAGATTCCACACAAGTACCACAAATAATTCGCGCCCATGTCTTAATTTCTGGCCGAGTTCAAGGAGTAGGCTATCGTTATGCAACAGTTGATACCGCCAGCCAGTTGGGTTTAACTGGTTGGGTACGAAATCTACCTGATGGTAGGGTAGAGGCGGTATTTGAAGGGGTGCGGGAGGTTGTCGAGGAAATGATTCGCTGGTGTTATTCGGGGCCACCTGCGGCTGTGGTGCAAGGGGTGGTGACTGAGTATGAAGAACCAGAAGGCTTGCGGGGGTTTGAGGTTAAGTAGTTTGGGAAAGTGGGAATACGTGGGTATAAAGGTGTAAGGGTTGTGATATCAAATCGATATGAAGAAGCATATAATTAGCCTGCGTTCGGCTTTGCAGTTGCCGATAGGTTAGGCAGGCTTTGTTTGTATAGTCCTAGACTTCCAGTCTCTTGGGTTTATTCCAGAGTTACTGTATTCTTCCCTAGTTTTTTGAACCGTTTACACTCATACATTTTCATATCTGCAAGGGTGATGAGTTGGTCTAAGGGGAGGGGTTGATGAGGATCATAAGCTTGAAAACCCATACTCATCGACAGTTGAAATGGTCGGTTTTGGCGATGGTTGTATTCCTTAATGGCTGTTTGCAATCGCTGTTGAATCACTTCCGAACTGGGGTCTCGTCCTTGTAGCAGCACAACAAATTCATCACCTCCCAATCTGGCTAAAATGTCAGACTCACGAAAAGTATTTTTGAGTAAATCCGCCGCCGAGGTGATTGCATTATCACCCATTTCATGTCCTAAAGTATCATTAATGGTTTTGAGTCCATCCAAATCAATAAACAGTAAGCCAGTGGGAATTTGCGATCGCTGAATTTGTTTTAATTGCTGTTGTGCCAAAATCACAAAGCCACGCCGATTGTACAATCCTGTTAACTCATCTGTAATGGAAAGACGACGGATTTCGGCTTCTGCGGCTTTGCGATCGCTAATTTCTTGTTGGAGATGGGTATTAATTGCTGCTAAAGCCGCCGTGCGATCGCTGACTCGCTGTTCTAATTCTGCATACACTTGCACATTTTCCATTGCTACGGCTGTGGTATCTGCTAAAGCCTGTAATAACTTGACTTCTTCGGGGGTTGGCTGATGAAATTTTGCCCAATAAATACCGATAGCACCAATTGGATCAAATGTGCGAATTGGCACCATCACCATACTTTTCACAAAAGTAGGTTTATAAGCTACATGGGGAACCCGGAGATCATCATACACATCACTAATAACTGCTGGTTGACGGTTTAACATTGCCCAACCACCAAGACAGATATTCATCGGGAATCGCTGACCTTTCCACAAAGGAGCGATCGCATTTTCATCAACGTAATAGCAATAACCATTGTCTCGTAAAATAAAACTAGCTCCATCAGACCCAGTGATTTGCCGCGCTGCTACCCTCACAATTTCGATAACGCGCTCTAGAGTATGGGCGAGGGATAAATCTTGAACTACTACCAATAAGTTTTCCATTGCTCGTAAATATACCTGTGTCGAAGTATCTTTAATATCTAAGACCAGTGAGCAATGTAGCGGTGATTCAACATTTTTAGTCATATATCCCTCAATAAGCCATTAAATGGATACTTCCCTCTGAGGATTATTCAGTATAATTTTGTAAAAAAATGTAATATGTAGATTTTTATTTTTCCAGCATCAGACCATACACGGTATGATGCTCTGTGCATTTATGGTTAGCTTTGCAAAATAATGCTGGATTGGCTTTATCGTTACCCGACGCTCTACCCTGGTGTTTTACTCAAACGCTACAAACGGTTTTTTGCTGATGTGCAGCTTACTGATGGTCAAATCGTCACAGCCCATTGTCCCAACACAGGGCCGATGACTGGAGTTTCTACCCTTGGTAGTTTGGTGCAATTATCTCGCAGTGATAACCCTAACCGTAAACTGGCTTACACCCTAGAACTGATTCAAGTCTATGATCAGGAGCCGACTTGGGTAGGTGTCAACACAGCTTTACCTAATCGCATTGTCAAACTAGCTTTAGCAAAATACTTATTTCCCGAATTGGGTAACTACAGCCAAATCAAAGGTGAAGTGGTTTATGGCGTAGATAAAAAAAGTCGCGTGGATTTTTTGTTAACAGGTAATGAGACAGAACGCCCGATATATTTAGAAGTTAAAAATACAACTTGGACGCAAGGAACCTTAGCATTATTTCCTGATACAGAAACCACGAGAGGACAAAAACACCTGCGCGAATTAATGGCGCTGCTACCAACCAATCGGGCTGTGATGTTGTACTTTATCAACCGGGGTGATTGTACAGAGTTTGCCCCTGGTGATACCACAGATCCAGTATATGGTCAGTTATTGCGACAAGCGATCGCCCTTGGTTTAGAAGTATTACCTTGTCGCTTTGATATTTCTCCCGAAGGTATCCGTTATTTAGGTTTGGCAAAACTCATCGTTTAAATTGAGAACTTACGTACCAAGATTATCTGTGAAAAATGGGTGTATGGGTGAAATCAAGTCAAAAGTCAAAAGTTAAAAGTCAAAAATTCTCTTAACTTTTGAATTTTGACTTCTCTGTAAGAGTGTAGATGTTTCAAATCTTTACCCCCTACACCCTGACACTCATTCTCAACAGACCACAGCCTTATTAAAGTTGATGCGTAGCCAGAAAAGCTTCGACTTCTGCGGCTGTTGGTTGAGAAGCGATCGCACCTGGTTTAATCGTAGTTAATGCTCCCACCGCACTAGCATAAGTAACAATGCGTTTGGCGGTTTCTGCATCTTCTAGTTTTTTGATCCCATGCTGACTTAATTGGTGGATAAATCCCGCTAAAAAGCTATCTCCCGCGCCAGTGGTGTCAGCTACTTTCACCGGGAAAGAAGGTAATATTCCTTCGTTACCACTTAAGCAATAGGCGCAACCTTTATCACCATCAGTTATCAGCACCCCTTCCACAGAATCTAAACGGTAAGTAATGGCTCCTGCATCGGCGGTATCAAACAGCCATTCTGCTTCCTCTTTGGAGAGTTTGAGAAAGTCAATCCGCTTAAATGTATCTTGAATTTTTTGCCGCGCAATATTTTGGTCGTGCCAAAATACTGGTCGCCAGTTGACATCTAGCACAATTTTCAGGTCAAATTGTTCTGCTAAATCTAAAGCGCGATAAACTGCCTGTTCACTGTCAGGATAGGCTAATTCTAAAGTACCCAAAACCAGAAACTCTGCCTCTTGAAACAACGCAGTGGGTAATTGCTTGGCTTGTAGACGGGTGTCGGCAAATTCAGATGTATCATACTGACCGAAGCCAGCGAAACTGCGATCGCCTGCCAAATCTCGCACTACATACACCTGTCGCGTTGGCGCAGTCGGATGACGTTGCACACCCGTTATATCTACCCCAACTTCCTGGAGTAACTGAACCAGCTCATTCCCCGGTTCATCTTCACCTACAGAGCCAACAAATCCGGCGGAAGTTCCGAGTTTCACCAACGCACAGGCCACATTAGCTGGCGCTCCTCCAGGGTAAGGAGTCCAAGACTGTACCTCCTCCAACTTTAGCCCCAATTGATCGGCTAAACAATCAAACAGAATTTCACCAAGACACAAAACACGGGGATTGCTCATCTCACTTTAGATTTGCGATTTAGGTTGAGGAAGCAAAGAATAATCCTGACATCAGAATTTTTCTGCCTAAACCCAGAACTTTATATTCTGAGTTTTTCCTATTGACCCCTAACTTTTCAGTTCTTGTGAGGTCAGTATAAAATCTACAACAATCTTGTTGTTCTGTCGCCAGTCCTTCATAGAATTAAATAGCAATTTTTGTTACTCCTACTGAATCTGTAGGCTTTAATATCAGCTTTTATTTACCAGTGACAATACTTAATAAAATCTTCAGAATAAGTGCTAAAAATAACATTTATTTTGTGATATATAAATTTTCTCTTCGATTAAACTTGAAAAAAATTATTGTCAATCGTATTACAGCTAACACTTCAAATCCCTACCAACAAAAGAATCTTCTAGAATTAAAGAGAGTGATTAAGTACATATACCAAGGGAGGATAGAATCAGTCATGGCTGGTGGCGAGTCCCAGACCCCTGTTACTCTGTCAGACAGAGAACTGCAAATTATCGACTTAGTGGCCGCTGGCTTAACTAACCAAGAGATTGCAGCAAAATTGGAAATTAGCAAGCGAACAGTTGATAACCACATCAGCAATATTCTCACCAAAACCCAAACAGAAAACCGGGTGGCACTTGTGCGCTGGGCTTTACAGTGGGGCAAGGTCTGTTTGGATGATGTGAATTGCTGTCCTCTGCCTAAGCAAAACGAATGAATTGCTAACACAGATGCGGTCAATGGCGTTTGGCAGATGCCATAAATCGCGTCTAATCTGGCGATAAATTTAATTTGGCGTGCAGCTACGACATTTTCATGGTTCACTGCTTGTTTTACTCCTCACGCATCTATTTCAGCGTGAACCTCTAGTTCTCGCTAGTATCAACATCAGGCAGAACAGATTACTGAGTTATTGGTTATCGTGCAGAATTTGTTACCGTTGAGTCAGTTTTTTCAAACTGGCTCAACGGTACATTTCACCATATTTAAAAAGATATTCATTCAGTCATCAATAAAAATTAGCAATAATCTTTGGCTGCAAGCGTTACATTTGTAAGAAATCTATCTTGCTCCATCAGTTTGGGGAGCAGTGTTGCTATGGAAACTTCTGCTTCTGTTCAAGGTGGCTCGTCTTCCTTTAACTTTTTTAACTTTGACTTTACTACACCGCAATCTACCCTAGATGCTGATTTAGTCAGGCAGCTATCATTTGTTCCTGGCTTGAAAGAAATTCTGATGCTGCGGCAAGTCCACGCCTTAGAACATGCTACAGTTTGGGTTTTGAGTGAAACCAAAAATGTTCATACTCCCCCAGGGAGACCCAATACAGTTCAACTTGATAACGAATTATTGGGTGGTTTATCTACAGATCAAGGATTTTATCTTTATGGTGAAGTTAATATTAGCAACTTGCGACGGGCAGTCAGCCAAGCCCTTTATCGGCTGACACATGGTGAATGGGATTTAGCAGTACATCCCCGTTGTGGTACAAATCTTTCAGTCACAATGTTGTTAACAGCCGGACTCGCTGTTGGTGTCAATTTGTTGCTTCCCTTCCGCCCAGTTGAACAATTAATTGGTTTAGGACTAGCCGCCACCACAGCCGCAGAAATCGCCCCAGATTTAGGTTCCATAGCCCAGCGTTATCTCACCACAGCTATTCCGTTTAACTTAACAGTAGAAAATATTACCGTGGCTCGTGATGTTTGGGGACGGCAAGGACATTTTGTCAAGGTAAAATGGCGAGAGTGAAATTAATTCGTAATTCATAATTTTATAATGCGAAAGCTTTATTTTCTATTGCCTGGAACTCAGGGCAGATTTGTCTGTGGTGGTCTCTGGGCAGAATTAAAAACATTGAAACTTGCTCAACAGGTTTGTAGTGCAGAAGTTGTCACATACCGCCAACGAGAAGCCGATAAGTTGTTTTTAGATGACTTGCTGAGAGAACCAAATTTAGATCATGCCATTTTTGTGATTAATTGGGGATTTGATATCGCTAAATTAGTTGCCAAACTCCAGCAATATAATGTGGTATATCATGCCCATAGTTCTGGTTACAAGTTTAATTTACCTATAGGGATTCCCATTATTACTGTTAGTCGCAACACATTAGGTTATTGGGGGCAGAAATCGCCAAATAACCTCATTTATTATTTACCGAATGAAATTAGCCCAGAATTTAAAAATTTACATTTAGAACGAGATATTGATGTATTGGTGCAGGCGCGAAAATCTTCGGAGTATTTATTAACAGAGCTAATTCCCACGGTACAAAAAAAATGCAATGTGCATTTAGTTGATTATTATGTAGAAGATTTACCAGGATTATTTAATCGCGCGAAAATTTATCTTTATGATTCGGCAGAATATTGGGCGCAACAGAGTGTCAGTGAAGGCTTTGGACTGCAACCAATGGAAGCTTTAGCCTGTGGGTGTCAAGTATTTTCTAGCGTTAATGGTGGGCTTTCTGATTATTTAGATCCTGGGTTTAATAGCTATAAAATCGCTAATTATTCCAAAGAATATGATGTGGCACAGATTCTCAAAGTGCTGCAATCTGCTCCAGGTTTAAGTTTGTCAGAAGAGGTACTCAAAGAGTATCGTTATGAAAATATTATTCAAAGGCTGCGAGTAATTTTACAGGAATTAAATGAGTTTTTTGACCACAAACAGCAGTATCAATCTAACATCCCCACTTTGACGCAATTACGCTTAAATCAGTTAAGAATTAAAAATCTCTACAAAAAAGTGAAGAAAAAATATTTTAATGCTTGATTAGATATAGTAGCCCTAAATAATTCGTGAACTAAAATATCCCCGACTTCTTCAATAAGTCGGGGATATGAACCTCTCGATGAGTAATAAGTAAATTTTTGACTCATTACTCATTACTTTTTCCATCAGTTGCTGTACCTCATCAACATCTAATCTACTATGTATAGACAACTGTGCCAGTTTTGCAAATGGAACATAATTAACCTAATAGGTGATTACATTTTAATTGCTTGCGGATAAGATGGAATTGCACTTGTAGGTATCACATATAACTTAAATTCAGGGGTTAGAGTATGAAACGCCCATTTATAACTTTAGCTGTGATTGTCAGTGCGATCGCTCTTGCTCATCCTGTCCAAGCGCAACAACAAGAGGAACTTGCGCCACTGACTATCGAAAGCCGCGAAGCCGCCACCCTGATCACTGAACCAATTACAATCAACAGTAGCGCAGTTAGCAACAGCGATCGCGCTCAAGCCTTAAGACAAATTGCTAACACTATTGGTAGCGTCCGTGAAGAGAAGGGTTGCAAAAATATCAAACCCCTAGAAATTCTCAACGACCCCGAAGCAGCGATTAAAGAGTGCGAAAAGTACAATCATAACGAACCTACTCAACGTAACGGTGAACCAGTAGATTATTTAAAGGTTCCGCGACTAGATTCTGGTGGTGTCAGTTTGACAGTAACTCAGTTTTAAAAGAATCTTATTAAAAGGGAACACGCTGGTTTTGGACGGGGATTTCGACCCCGCCCAAAATGCTTGTGTTTAAAAACGGAGCTTCAAATTCAAATGGCTGAAGGAGTATAAGGAAACGAACAGAGAACTTTTTAAATTAGTTCATTTTATCCAAAAACAAAAGATTGAATCATTTTTTCCACGATGGGTAAAAATTTATCATATTCATCAACAGTTGCAGTGTAAGTAATAATATAGGCATTATCATTTTGTAAAGTCCAAACTTGCAGACTTTTTAACCGCCCATTATCAATTTTACCTGTAAAGACTAGTTGATTTGCCCTCTGATTAGCCAGTGTTGTTTCACTAGAACTTTCTATTTGAGCATCATCTACTGTATTTTTCACTTCCCGAATAAATAAATCTTTCGACTCATCTAAAGTACTCGAAAGCGGTTCAACCCGAATAGTTATAAGTTCTTGAAATTGGTCAGAATCACTTTGTTTTGGTGATAAAAAAGTCACTATATCTTGGGTTACAGCATTTGGTGTTTCCTGCACTGCCCAATTATCAGGATAGTTAATTTTTACTCCATGATCAGCATAATTTAAAAAGTTGGTTTGATTAACTTTGATTTGAGATAGAAGTATGAATCCAACTGCAAATGCGGCGGTAATTCCTAAACCCATCACCCATTTTTTCGGCAAAGATTGTTTGAGTTTAGTTAATGGTGCTTTCTCAAGCATCTCTAAGGCTTGTAACACCGACTCGGCTGTAGGGTAACGCTGGCGAAAGTCATAGCGCACCATCTTATCTAAAATACTGGCAAACTGGGGGCTAACTTTCACTTTATTACGCCAATCAATTTCGCCTGTATTGGGGTTTCTGGGAATTGAATGGCTACCAGCAGCCGGATTTATCCCTGTTAAAGCTAAGATAGCAATCATCCCCACTGCATAAATATCGCTACTTAAATGGGGATTACTATTAGCTTGTTCACTGGGCATATAACCAGGTGTCCCAATAGCAACAGTAAAACTTGTTTGTCCATCAGTATTAGCTACTTGGGTACTAATTTGTTTGACTGCACCAAAGTCAATTAAAACTATTTTGCCATCTGATTCTCTGCGGCGAATATTTTCAGGTTTTAAATCCCGATGAATCACATGATTTTGATGGACAAATGCTAAAACAGTCAGTATCTCCTTTAACAGTTTAATTACAGCAGTTTCACTTAATTGCTCACTCAGTGGCGGTAATTCTTGTTTGAGATCATGACCGGGAATAAATTCTTGGACTAAAAAGAATTCTTCATTTTCTGCAAAGTGCGCGAGTAATTGGGGAATTTGGTCATGTTTTCCTAACATTTCCAAAATTGCTGCTTCTAAGTCAAAAAAGCGTTTAGCTGCATTTAAGGTGTAGGGATCATTCGCCAGTGGCTTGAATTGTTTGACAACACACTGGGGATTTCCAGGTCTTTGTATATCTTGAGCTATAAAAGTCGTGCCAAATCCTCCCCGTCCTAACTGAGTAAGAATTTGGTAGCGTCCCCCGACCGTTTGACCCAGCATGAAGTTTCCCCTCTCTTTGAGAATACTCGCTCACTGATTTGTTAATCTTGATTTTTGCACATACAGCACAGCCAAATTCAGAATCATCTCAAAAGAGAGATAGTGTACCCCGGATTTCTCACCACACCTTTCAAAGCCTGTGCAGGGGAGCAGGGGAGCAGGGGAGCAGGGGAGAATGAAGGTACTCTCTCCCCTGCCCCTCCGCACCTCTGCCCCTCTGCCCCATCAAACGCCTGAAGCTTGTGAGAAATGCGGGTGTACTTCACAGTTTTGCCAATCTATTGTAATAAAGTGTTAAGTATTGGCTGGTAGCAAGTAGAGTTGTCATTTAGCAATCCGGTTTGATTTGTCAACTACGCGAAGAAACAGGGAGTAGATTGGTGAGCAACCGATTTAAAATTGCTAGATGCTAAATTTGTTAAGGTTTACGCAAAAAGATTTGCTGTGGAAACTGGGTGCAAGGGTATGGGGTGTAAGGGTTTTAGATATATACACCCCTACACCCTTACACCCTCTTCCCAACCCTTGATTTTTCGTTTTGATGCGTAAGTCTTATTTGTGCAAGTGCATCACCTATGTTTAATAAATATAAGTAAATAAATTGAAGTTCGCGTATGAGTATTAGTCTGTGCATGATTGTAAAAAATGAAGAAACTACGCTACCGAAGTGCTTAAATAGTGTTAAGGATTTCGTGGATGAGATGGTAGTGTTAGATACAGGTTCTAGCGATCGCACTCCCGAAATCGCCCAACAATTCGGTGCAGAAGTACATCATTTTCAATGGACTAATAACTTTAGTACTGCTCGGAATGCTGCTTTAAAATATGTTACCGGTGATTGGGTGTTGGTGTTAGATGCGGATGAAATACTCAACCCCAGTATTGTGCCACAGCTACAAGATGCAATTCAAAGTGATGAATATATCTTAATTAATCTCATCCGCCAAGAAATTGGTGCGGTTCAATCTCCCTATTCTTTGGTTTCGCGGTTGTTTCGCAATCATCCCGAAATTCGCTTTGAAAGGCCTTATCATGCCTTAGTTGATGATAGTGTAGCGGCAATTATACAAAAAGAACCTCATTGGCAAGTAGGTTATTTGCAGGGTGTAGCAATTCTGCATACAGGGTATCAAAAAAGAGCGATCGCTCAAAATAATAAATACATTAAAGCGCAAGCTGCAATGTTAGAGTTTCTCGCCACTCATCCCAATGATCCTTATGTTTGCAGTAAATTAGGGGCGCTTTATGTTGAAACTGGCAAACTTACTCAAGGTGTAGAATTATTGCTACGGGGACTCAAGCAAGCTAGTGGTAAGTCACCCCAAGATTGGGTGACAGCAAATCAATCAACAGAAAACTACGAAATTTTATATGAACTCTACTATCATTTAGGGATTGCGTACAATCATTTAAAACAGCCGCAATCAGCCCTAGAACACTATCAAGCTGCGATTAAATTACCGATATATCCCATGCTCAAGCTAGGAGCATATAACAATTTAGGCAACTTACTCAAAGATGCAGGCGATTTAAACAATGCCAAAAAAGCTTACGAAACAGCTTTAAAAATTGACCCAGATTTTGCGACTGGATATTATAACTTAGGCATGACATTAAAGGCTTTGAATTTATTTACTGATGCGATCGCTTGTTATCAAAAAGCCATCAAATTAAATCCTTATTACGCAGAAGCATATCAAAATTTAGGCGTAGTACAGCTAAAAGTTGGTAATCTCCAAGCTAGTCTGACAGCATTTAAAAATGCCATTCTCCTCCACGAACAGCAGCAAAATCTCGCAGAAGCCAAAAGACTGCACCAAGGTTTATATGAGATGGGATTAATCAAGTAACGACTCATACCAATTTTGGATTTTGGATTTTAGATTTTGGATTTTCGCTGAGAAACTTGTTTGAGACTGAGGAAATGTCTGTCTAGTAAAACTGTGATTTATTAACCACTCTGACTTCTAAATTCTGAATTTTATAGGACTTACGCAATAACTCTCTCAAACTCTTATAACTTCGTGTCTATGCGTCCTTTGCGGTTCGTTTCTTTATACTTTTGCGGTAATGATTCACTTCTCACTTCCTCTGCAAATTTAGAATGCAGCAACTTGTGAGTTAGAGAATTACGTAATAATAAGAGATGAGTGTTTTTTTGGCAAAGAGATTGAGTATGAAATTCATACTTCATGTTTTGCTACAAAACTAATAACCACCTCTTTGAGCATTAATTGAGCATTTTAGAGGACTCACAAGCTAAAAACCTTAGAGATTCGAGATAATGCGAGTAATTTTGATGACAGGCAAAGGCGGTGTGGGAAAAACCTCTGTTGCTGCCGCTACGGGACTTCGTTGTGCAGAACTGGGCTATCGTACACTAGTTTTAAGTACAGATCCCGCCCATTCCTTAGCCGATAGTTTTGATTTAGAACTAGAACATGCGCCCAAACAAATTCGCCCAAACTTGTGGGGTGCAGAACTAGATGCACTGCAAGAACTGGAAGGTAACTGGGGTGCTGTGAAGCGATACATTACCCAGGTTTTGCAGGCGCGGGGTTTAGAAGGAGTGCAAGCCGAAGAATTGGCGATTTTACCAGGAATGGATGAAATTTTCAGCTTGGTGAGAATGAAACGCCATTATGATGAAGGGGATTTTGATGTTTTAATTATTGACTCAGCCCCTACCGGCACAGCTTTGCGCCTGTTAAGCTTACCAGAAGTTGGCGGTTGGTATATGCGCCGCTTTTACAAACCATTTCAAAATATCTCTGTAGCGTTGCGTCCTTTAGTGGAACCAATTTTTAAACCAATTGCGGGTTTTTCTCTACCCGACAAAGAGGTAATGGATGCACCTTACGAATTTTATGAACAAATTGAGGCGCTGGAAAAGGTATTAACAGATAATACCCAAACTTCTGTACGTCTTGTCACCAATCCTGAAAAGATGGTGATTAAAGAATCCCTACGCGCCCATGCTTATTTAAGCTTATACAATGTAGCTACAGATTTAGTAGTTGCTAATAGGATTATTCCGCCGGAAGTGGAAGATCCATTTTTCCAACGTTGGAAACAAAATCAAGAACAGTATCGTCAAGAAATTCACGAAAATTTCCATCCTCTGCCAGTTAAAGAAGTGCCGCTATTTTCTGAAGAAATGTGTGGATTAGCTGCATTAGAAAGACTTAAGGAAATTCTCTACAAAGACGAAGACCCTAGCCAAGTTTATTACAAAGAAACAACAGTTAGAGTCATACAAGAGAAAAATGAATACAGTTTAGAACTGTATTTACCAGGTATTCCTAAACACCAAATTCAGCTAAGTAAAACAGGTGATGAATTAAACATTACAATCGGTAATCATCGCCGTAATTTGGTTTTGCCACAGGCTTTAGCAGCACTACAGCCTGCTGGTGCCAAAATGGAAGAAGACTATTTAAGAATTCGTTTTGCTGATAATAACAGAGTTTAATTCTCTGGGTAATCATCCTCAAGGAAGAGTTACTGTTTAACAGTAGAGACACAGCTTAGTTCTGGTCTCTATTTTTTTATAAAAACATAAATATCTGGTTTTTTTAAACTTTTTACTAGTGAAAATTTATCAAAAATATATAAAATACTGAGATTTTTTTCTTAAACAAAATAATGTAAAAACCTGTAACAAAAACCTAGGAGTATTCACTATATTTTGACCGTGGTTTTACTGTAGACAAATAGATTACATAAAATTCACAATATTTTTAGATTTATCGCTGACAAGATATTTAATTTCAAAAATTTTTAAACTTAAAAACAATGTCCCAACTAGCAGATCCCAACTTGCGGACAAGACTTAATCAAGAGAGTCTTCTACGCCGGATAACAAATCGGATTCGTCAAACATTAGAGTTAGAAGAAATTATTACAACCACAACAGCAGAAGTACGCTGTTTACTGGGTACTGACCGAGTAATGATTTATCAATTTCATACGGATGGTACAGGTAAAGTGGTGGCTGAATCCATTCATGAACAGCGTCTACCTTCGCTGTTGGGACTGAATTTTCCCGCCGATGATATTCCGCCTTATGCGCGTGAATTGTTTATTAAATCTAGGGTACGTTCGGTTGTAAATGTGGAATTGCAACAGATTGGTCATAGCCCGATGAGTGTTTTAGAAACAGGGGAACTGAAACCGGAGGATATTCGTTATCGCCCTGTAGATCCTTGTCACGCAGAATACTTAACGGCGATGGGCGTTAAATCTTGCGTTGTCGCGCCGATTTTCCATCAACATCAACTGTGGGGATTGCTAGTATCTCATCATTCCCAGGCGCATTCTATTTCACTTTACGAATTAGAAGCGATGCAAATGGTTGTAGATCAATTATCGGTGGCGATCGCCCAAAGTTATCTTCTCGCCCAAGCCCGCGCCAAAGCCGAACGAGAAAGCGTGATTAATCGCATTGCGACCCTGCTACATTCCCTCCCGACAATTGTTTTACAACCAGCATTAGAAGCTGCTGTCGCCGCCTTTCAAGGTGTGGGTGGAAGATTGTGTATGAGAAACGAAGCTTTTCAAGCTGCTAATAATCAAATTAAAAGTTTGAAAGAATGTTTAATTCCTGGGAGTGACTGCATTCAAATTTATACCAGTGGACAACAGCCAGAAATTCCCCCAGATACGATTTATCCCTTAATGGAGCAGTATAACGTCTGGCAAGAATATTATCAGTCTGGTGAATACGATGTTTGGGCAATCGATGATATTTATCAAACTGCAAGTTTGCGAACTTTGCAACCAACTTTTAAACCAACCAAAATTCGCAGTTTGCTGATGATTCCCCTGTGTTACCGTCAGCAATTAGTCGGTTATTTGAGTATCTTTCGCAATGAAATCGACACAGAAACCTTGTGGGCTGGTCAATTTGACCGCGATCGCCGCCAGTTATATCCCCGGTTATCTTTTGATGTTTGGAAAGAATCAAAAACAGCCCAAGCTCAACAATGGACAGACGCAGATATTGAATTAGCTAGAGAACTTGCCAAACATTTTGCCTCAGCAATTCAACAATATGAACTTTATCAACAAGTACAAGGCTTTAATCAAAATTTAGAACATCAAGTAAAAAGACGCACAGTTGAACTAGAACGCACATATCAACAACAACAAGCTGTATTTGGCGTAATTGCTAAAATTCGGGAGTCCTTGGATATAGATCAGATTTTTCAAATTACCACCAAAGAAGTTTGTCAGTTAGTCAAAGGCGATCGCGTTTCGGTTTATCGGTTTACAGCAGACTGGGGCGGTGAATTTGTCGGCGACTTTGAAGCTACTAGCCCCCATTGGACAAATGAAAGCAAAATAGGGGTAAATACCGTTTGGAATGACACCTACCTGCAAAAAACCGAGGGAGGACGTTACCGCCACAACGAAACTCTTGCTGTGGATGATATTTATCACATGGGCTTTAACCAGTGCCATTTAGATAATCTAGAGTATTATCACATTCATGCTTTTGTTTTAGCTCCCATTTTTGTCGGACAAAAACTCTGGGGTTTGCTTTGCACTTATCAACATTCTGGCCCCCGCGAATGGAAACCTTCGGAAGTTAACTTTCTCAGTCAAATCGCCGCTCAATTAGGTATAGCCCTACAGCAAGCTGACTTACTAGCGCAAACCCAACAGCAAGCCCAAAAATTAACCGCCGCCTTGCATGAGTTACAAACTACCCAAACTCAACTTATCCAAACAGAAAAAATGTCTTCATTGGGTCAATTAGTAGCGGGTGTAGCTCATGAAATTAATAATCCCGTGAATTTTATTTATGGCAATTTATCCCATGTGCGGGAGTATGCAGATGATTTACTGGGAATGCTCAACCTTTATCAGAAACAATATCCTAAACCTAGTGAAGAAATTAGCGATCGCCTGGAAGATATTGATTTAGAATTTCTCTCACAAGATTTACCCAAAACTCTCTCTTCCATGAGCTTTGGTGTAGAACGCATCCGCCAAATCGTCATGTCCTTGCGGAATTTCTCTCGCCTGGATGAAGCGGAAATGAAAGTAGTAGATATTCACGAAGGTCTCGATAGTACCTTATTGATTTTACAGCACCGCTTAAAATCGAAATCCGATGGTGCTGACATTCAAGTTATTCAAGAGTATGGTGATTTGCCATTGGTAGAGTGTTATGCAGGACAACTCAACCAAGTTTTTATGAATGTGTTGAGCAATGCGATCGATGCTTTAGAATATCACCCAGAATCCACCTCAGCCACTCATCAACGTCAAATTTCCATTCGCACTACCGTTGGTGAGATGAACAAAAATGTGCCGAGCGTGGTAATTTACATCAAAGACAATGGACTAGGCATACCAGAAGCCGTCAAAACAAGAGTTTTTGACCCATTTTTCACTACTAAACCTGTAGGTAAGGGTACAGGTTTGGGACTATCAATTAGTTACCAAATTGTGGTAGATAAGCATGGTGGTATTTTTCAATGCGATTCACAACCAGGACAAGGTACAGAATTTCGCATAGAAGTTCCCATTCAGCAGAGTATTCATACTTGAAGTGCTGAGTGCTGAGTAAAAATACTACCCTCTAGCCTCTAGTCCCTAGCCCCTAGTTTATGACATCTAACATTGATGCAACTTGGCTGACTCGTTCCTCAACTTTAGTGGCTCCTGAATTGATTGGCTGTACTCTAGTAAGACAAATGCCAGATGGTAGAATTTTTCGGGGAATAATTGTCGAAACAGAAGCCTATGCACCCGATGATCCAGCAATGCACGCTTATCGTAGTCGGACTACTCGCAATCAGGTCATGTTTGATGCGGCTGGAAAAGCTTATGTGTATTTAATTTATGGTGTTTACCACTGCTTGAATGTGGTAACTGACAAAGAGGGAATTCCTAGTGCGGTGCTTCTTCGCGCCTTGGAGTTAGAGCAAGTCCCTACCTGGGTTGATCATCAAGAAAAACTCAAACCACATCGCATCGCCGCCGGGCCGGGTAAACTTTGCCGCGCTTTGAAAATTGATTTGACATTGAATGCAATACCCCTAGAATTTGGTCAACCCCTCTGGTTAGAACACCGCCAGCCTGAGTTTCAACAACAGCTAGAACAAGGAAATCTCTCGTTAATTCAGACTACGCGCATTGGTTTGACTAAAGGTGTAGACTTGCCTTGGCGCTGGTATTTATGGAATAGTCTGGCTGTATCGAAATTTGGTAAATAGATGTATTATTTGAGCGATCGCACCAATATTTATATTTTTAAATAAAATATTCGGCATTGCTGAATCAGGGGATGAATTTTGATTTATTGAAATTTTTAACTCCTGATTCTCTCTGCGTCTCTGCGCCTCTGCGTGATACCAATTCACGAAATTACTGATACAAATCACTTCCTCTACACCTTTGTTTCCGGTCGCCGAGCGGAGTCGAGGCGCTGCTTGCCTATCTGTATCATGTTTAGAGTGAAATGGTATGAGATAAATTATCCCGCAATTATGCAACGCCACACCAAATATTTATATCTGCAATCAAAGTCTGCGTTTAGCTTGCACAGGCAAAGTAATCACAAACTCTGTGCCTGTGCCTAATATCGAATGACAATGAAGTTGACCTTGATGTAATTCAGTCACAATTTGATAACTGATAGATAAACCCAATCCAGAACCTTTACCCACATCTTTAGTTGTGAAAAATGGGTCAAATATTTTGGTGATTATAGCGTCAGAAATTCCCGAACCATTATCTACAATAGAAATTATAACTTGGTTTTCTGATAACACTTGAGTCTGAATCAATATTTGATTTTTATATCTTGTTTTTTCTGTTCTACTAAGCTGCTTATTTGCAAGTTCTATGGCATCAATAGCATTAGATATAATATTCATAAATACCTGATTGAGTTGTCCAGGATAACAGCTAATCAAAGGTAAATTACTATATTGTTTTACAACTTCTATGGCTGGGCGTTGTGCTTGCTCTCTCAGACGATTTTGTAAAATTAATAATGTACTATCAATACCCTCATGAATATTAACTGCTTTAAATTCGGCTTCATCTAAACGAGTAAAATTTCGTAATGATAACACAATTTCACGAATCCGCTCTGTGCCGATTTTCATCGAAGCCACCATCTTGGGCAAATCATCGAGAGCAAATGCCAAATCCAATTTGTCAGCCTCGATTTTAATTTCTGCCACTGGATGAGGATAGTAATGCTGATATAGTTGGATAAATTTCAACAAATCTGCGATGTAAGTTTCGATATAGCTGAGGTTCCCATAAATAAAACTAACAGGATTATTGATTTCATGGGCTACACCTGCTACCAGTTGACCCAAAGCAGACATTTTTTCGCTTTGAATCATTTGGGTTTGGGTACGTTGCAATTCTTGAAGTGTCTTTTGTAATGTTGTTGTGCGTTCATCAACTTTTAGTTCTAAGGCATTATTTATCTGTTCTAGTTCAATAAAAGAAGTCTTTAACTGATTTACCATGCTGTTGAAAGAACTGGCGAGTTCTCCGAGTTCATCTTGGCGATTAGTATCCAAATTAATTGCAAAGTCACCATTCGCAATTTGCTGACTGGCGGCGGTTAATGTTTGCAGTGGTTTAGCGATTTGTTGTTGCAAAACCGACAACAATAATAAAACTTCAACCAGTAATGCCACGGCACCAGATATTAAAATAAATTGAGCCATATCCCAAGCTGTTCCTGATAGCAATGATTGGGGATAGACTGTGACAAAATACCAGTTTGGCCCTTTCAAACGAGTCACTGCGAGATATTCACGGTCTTGGCTATTGTTGAGGACTTGGGTTTTTGCGGAAGTGTTAGTGACTAACTGAAAAATGCGCTGGAGATGGGGGTCGGGAATTGCATCGATTTTCAGTTGACCTTGAGCTTGCTGAATTTCTGGTGTGTGATGGGGATCGACAAGTAAACGGCCATCTGCACGAAAAATGAGATTGTATGTTCCTGGTAATTGATTCTGGGTTGTATGCTGTATCAAGCTGGTTAAAACCACATCATGTCCCACAACTCCTAAAAAGCGATCGCCCTGATAAATTGGTAAAACAGCCGAAACCATCCAGACTTTGACAATGGGGTCAAGGTAAACACCTGTCCACTGTGGTAAGCGGGCAGGGTTATGTTGAGGAGCGGCAATATAAAAGTATTCTTCATTTGGGATATAGATATCAGGCGGTGCTTGCAAGGCCATCGGTACGCCATTCCAATAATTTACCCCAGCATTTTCTGGTGCCAGAAAATAGGTATTGACAAATCGATGAGACCAAGCAGCCCCGTAAGCAGAAATGATCGTGTTAGCAATTAACATCCTCTGCTTGAATTCTGTAGTTAGCGGTGTCTTGAGACTAATGGCTGAACTGGCATATCGAGTAGAATCAAATTCTTGAATCGGTCGATTTTGTGGAAAATTGCGAAGACTACCATCATTCCAAGAAAAATACTCGCGTTCAAATTCGCTTTGAACATTAATATTTGTAGGTTGCTGAAATTCTAGCAACAGGCGATCGCGCAACGCAGCTATGTTATCCTGTGCAAGCTGAAAAAGGCTACTTTCTTGGTCTCCTCTTTCTTGAATATATTTTTCCAGTTGTGCTTGGGTTTGGCTTTCTAAACGCGACATCACATGAGCATAGCTTACCCCAGCAGATAGAAGTACTACCATTGTTACTCGCAATGCCATATTCAGCAGCGTTTTATACGTGAGTGAGGTAAGGCATTTCTTCAGCCAAGGGAAAGCTCTCCAAGACCACTGTTGATTGAAAATTTGTCTAAATTGGACAACCATAGCGTAGTGAATATAAGCAGGGTTCCTGAAAGTTTGTTGATGAGGAATAACTCTGGAGACGAACAATCAAGGGTTTTGGAAAGACTAAGGGGTATAGAGGTGCCACGAGAGAAGCCCTCAAACCCTCACATCCTTATACCCATTTTTACAGGTCTTACGCAAAACACCTTTCAAACTCTCATTTCTCCATGACGCGACGTGCTACAAGTTGAAGAACCCACCCAACGCAATGCTGACGCTCCTACGTTGCTACCGCTACGCTAACACCGCTTGCAGTTCTGTTGATTTTACAACGGCAAATGGATGATAAATTCAGTACCTTCACCGAGGATAGATTGACAATACAACTTTCCACCGTGAGTTTGTTCGACAATTTGTTTGGCTATAGCTAATCCTAAACCTGTACCTTTTCCCACTGCTTTAGTAGTAAATAAATGGTCAAATATTTTTCGTTTAATCTCTTCACTCATGCCTTTACCATTATCAGCAATGGAGATATTCACAAATTTATCTGCTATTGATGTGGTAATTGTAATGGAGTTAGGGTCAACCTGAATTTCCTCAAAATTACGTCCGTGGTTGGAATCTTCTAAAGCATCAATGGCATTAGCTAATATATTCATGAATACCTGATTTAATTGCCCAGGGAAACATTCAACTTGGGGTAAATCACCATAATTAGTTATTACTTCAATTGCTGGACGTTGTTCGTTAGCTTTGAGACGATGCTTGAGGATTAAGATTGTACTATCAATACCTTCGTGAAGATTAAATGGCACTTTGTAATCTCGATCAGCACGGGAGAAAGTACGTAGAGATGTGCTAATGTTTTTCAATCTATCACAAGCTATTGTCATAGAATCGAGTATTTTTGGCAGGTCTTCTAAGGTATATTCCAAATCAATTTCTGACTCGTGGTCGAGGATTTCTGCACTTTTATCCGGGAAAGTCTCTTGATAGATGTTCAAATGTTCAATAATATCAGCAAAGGTGGGTTTAGCTTGCTTGAGACTGGCAGCAATAAAACCCAAAGGATTATTCATTTCGTGAGCGACACCAGCGACTAAGTTACCCAAAGCTGACATTTTCTCACTTTGGACGATTTGTAATTGGGCTTGTTGTAAGGCCAGTTCAGCTTGTTTACGTTCGCTAATATCCAGTAACAATCCATCCCACACTAACGTACCATCCACAAGTTTTTCTAGTCGCGCTTCACCGTGAATCCACTTCATAATTCCAGAGGGGGTAATAATTCGCCCCTCCCAACGCCAAGGAGTTAAGGTTTTAACCGAATCTGCAATAGACTGATGCTGAGATTCGGCATCCAGAGGATGCACCATATCCAAGAGGATCTGCACATTAGAGATCGCCTGTTCGGCGGTGATTTCATAGAGATCATAACAGTCATTACTCATATAAGGCATTGATACCGAACCATCGGGAGCCATGAGGAACTGATACACCACCCCAGGAACGTTATCTACTAGATTATGGAAGCGGGATTGAGTAGTTTTTAACTCATGAAGCGATCGCTCTAGTTGTTGGCTGTATTCCTGAGAACGTTGATAAAGTCGGGCATTTTCTAGGGAAATGGCAGCTTGGGCGCAAAGTAGGTTGAGTAGTTCGATGCGTTCGCTCTTAAACGCCCCCGTCACTAAATTATTTTCTAGATATAAAATACCCAGCAACTTACCTTGATGTAAAATCGGACTACACAAGATACTCTTGGGTTGTTGACGGATAATATAGGGGTCATTGGCGAAAGTCATATCTGCGGTTGCATCCAACAATACTACAGTTTGTTGACTATGCTTGACTTTGTAAATGAGTTTGTGGGGAATATCCGGGCTGTCTGCAATGGCAAGACTTTGCAACAAAATTGGCTCAGAACCCTGAGTAATTGAACCTTGAATTAGTAAATGATTGTCCTGCAAGAGCATTAACACACATTTATCAGCCCCGGCATTTTCAATCACGATGGTAAGCAACGATGCAAGTAGTTTGTCTAGTTCGATTTCACCGGAGATAGTTTGAGATGCTTTGAGAATTGCTGTTAAATCTAAAGTATCTGAGATACTGGTGCTATTAGATGTAGCTGCACTGGTAGATGTCACAGTTCCCAAGGGAAAGATTGTTTCGTTAGTGGAAACAACAGAACGGCTTTGCTGTAATATGGGTGCGAGTAATTGGGGATAGCCTTGTTCTAAGTCGGCAACTTTGGCTTTTGATCCCCAACGGGCATAACAATAATATGCCTCCTGCATATAACCTGCGGCGATTTTCTCTTTCCCCCAACCAAGGTAAAATTTGGCGGCTAATTCGTTGGCTAAAGCTTCTTCTTGGATATAGCCATTGGCTTTAGCACCGGAAATAGCGCGATCGTACAGTTCACCTGCTTCGGCTTTTTGTCCTAAAACACGACATTTTTCTGCCTCCACCAAATCAAATTTATGCTGGTGATTCATGGGTGCATAGTGCGCCCATAGCTGTAATTGAGTTTGATTTTTTTCCACCCGTTCTAATACTGTTGATACCTCATCTGAGAGTTGACTTAACTCTGCTATGGCAATCAAAGAATCATAAAAATAAAATACAGGTGTACCGACTGTTCCTCCAGCCGCCATTAAATAGTTCCTGCACTCCAGGGTATAGTTGTTAGCTTGCTCAAATTCCCCAAACAAAAAGCAAAGCATTAGCTTATACAAATAGAAGTAATACAACCCAAACAGGTCATTTGCAGATCGCAGCAGTGGCTGAAATTCTGTCTCTTGCAGTGCTGAACCAGATAAAATGGTAGGGTAATTTGCAAAGCCAAGTAAATTTAACACAGATTGCCAATAGATGCGGCAGTAATTGGCAGTTGTTAATTGGTTAGATTGCATCAAACCCTTATAGTAATTTTGTGTATCCTGTTCTACAGTGGTAAGGGGCTGACCGCACCAAAAAGCATTCAGGCAGAAACAATGTCCAGCATTTCCAAGAAATTGCAGGTTTCCTACTTCTAGAGCAGTTGTATAGCTCTCGCTCAAGAGTGGTAACGTTTCTCTGATGTGAGATTTGCGGTGGAGAATAAACCCTCCCTGCAACATTAACACTTCAGGTTTAGTCACTTTGGCATCAAATTTTAAGACCATATCCAATGCTAACTGGCCAAATTCTGTCGCCAAATCTATATCTTGTAAAAGATTACAGATAACAATGCCATAGACAGCATAGTATTTGGGTGAATCAGATATGTTTCCATAGGTCAGGGATAATTTAACTGAGAGGGCAGTCAATAATGGGAACAAGGGAGATCCACAGATGTAAGCTGCTGAAATAATGCTACTGGTAATCTGGAAAATAGCAATAATTTTATCATCTATCATCCTGGGGAGATGAATGAAATCTTTGATTTTCCTATCTCCAATCAGATTATTAATTTCTTGAATTGACTGTTGAATATCTTCTGGTGTAGATGATTCGTTGATTGTTATGCCCAACTTTTGTAGAAGCTCAATCCCAATTGCCAGTGCTTCAATAAGTTGATGCTGGGAAATTTTGGCTTGAATTCTCAAACAGTAAACACTAACTTGCTCTAGCAAAGAATGTGTCTGGTGGATGACAGTATCAATCAATTCTTCCATTACCTCAAAGTCACCACATAACATTGCTACCTCCGCCGCTATTTCATGGAAGGTGAGACTCATTTCATATTGCTGTTGCCAAGTCTGTTCTCCCAAAAAAGATAATCCCACTGTGGCATATTCACGGGCTGCTTTATAAGCGGTAGAATTTTTGGCTTTGCGACAGGCAATGAGGTTCAGTTGTGCTAGTTCTATTCGTTGTGTTTGTTCGCTAATTAAAGAAGTTCCATAATTTAATTGATTGACGATTTCAAAAATGCGTTCAACTCTTGCATCTGGATGAATCTGTTGCCGTAGCAGTTGACCAATTTGATAGTGAGTTTTCTGTTTTTGCTCATCAGGAATTAGGGAATAAGCAGCTTGTTGAATGCGATCGTGTAGAAATTTGTAGGCAACATTCTGTTGATTTGCTGAAGGAGGTAGTAGACTTTCTTGCCCAACATAAAATTTATAAACATCACCAATTGGTACAATCAACCCTTCTTGTAATGCTTTCCATAAACAGGCTGCTGCTTCAATTTCCGATTGTTCGGAAACAATCGCTAAAGTTGCTAAATCAAAAGAATTGCCAATACAAGCTGCTAACTGCAATACGGATTGAGTTGATGAGGGCAGTTTCCGCAATTGCAAACTCATAAAAGCCACAACATCATCTGTAACTGCTTGCATTGTCACTTGGGAAATATCACATTGCCAACAGCCCAATTCAAAATCAAAATAAATGATATTTTCCTGATATAATGCTTTAATAAACTGGGTAGCAAAAAACGGATTGCCTTGAGTTTTTTGAAATATTAATCCTGAAAGATTACCTGCGATATATTCTGAACATTTTAGTGTGTCAGCGACAAGGTAATTTACTTGTTTTTTACTCAAGGGCGCTAAAGTAATTTTATTAAAAATAGCTGATGTTTTTTGAATTTCACTCAATGTCAATAATAATGGATGTCCGGGATGGACTTCGTTATCACGATATGCACCAATAATCAAAAGATGACCTGTGTCAGTCATTAATAGCTGCATTAATTTTAGTGATGCCGAATCAGCCCATTGTAGATCATCGAGAAACATCACTAAAGGATGTCCTTTAGTTGTAAAGACTTGGGTGAATTTTTGAAATAATAAATTAAAGCGATTTTGTACTGCTGTTCCTGAAAGTTCTGTAGCTGGTGGTTGTTGACCAATAATGTTTTCTAATTCGGGAATGACTTCAATAATTACTTGTCCATTTTCACCGACAACATCTAATATTTTATGTTTCCATTGCTGAATTTGTACATCGCTTTCGGTCAATAATTGCCCCATTAAATCGCGGAAAGCTTGCACAAATGCACTCAAGGGAATATTGCGTTGAAATTGGTCATATTTACCTTTAATAAAATAGCCGCCTTCTCTTAGTATGGGTTTATGCACTTCGTTAACAACTGCTGTTTTACCAATTCCAGAAAACCCAGCTACCAGCATCATTTCTGTTACACCTTGGCTGACTCTCTCAAAGGCTTCTAGTAGGGTTTGAACTTCTGTATCTCTTCCATAGAGTTTATCGGGGATGATGAAGCGATCGCACAAATCCCTAGTCGCAATTTCAAAGCTTTGAATTTCACCAGTTTCTTTTAGCTGATGTAGACATTTTTCTAAATCAAGTTTCAACCCCAACGCACGTTGATATCTATCTTCGGCATTTTTCGCCATTAATTTATTGACGATTTCTGAGATAACTGAGGGGATATCTGGCTTAATTTCGTGTAATAATGGCGGAATTCTCGCAAGATGAGCATGTACCAATTCCATTGGATCATTTGATAAGAATGGTAACTCATCTGTGAGTAATTCAAAGAAAGTCACACCCAAAGAATAACAATCTGTGCGATAATCAATACCCCGGTTCATTCTCCCGGTTTGTTCAGGAGAGATATAAGCAAGTGTTCCTTCTAAAACATTCGGGTTAACTAAGGTTTGGGTTTCTCTTGGTAGTAAAGATGCAATGCTAAAGTCGATTAATTTAACTTGTTTAGTTTGGGGGTTAATTAAGATATTGCTAGGTTTGATATCTTTATGAATAATCCGCTCTTGGTAGAGTAAGTCTAAGGTGTTACAGAGTGCGATCGCTATAACTAAAAACTCCTCTAAAGATGTAACACCCTGATGTTTAGTAAAATAATCCTTGAGAGAAATTCCGCCAAAATCTTCCATAACTAACATATAGCCATTATTTATTGCTTCCAGGCTATAGGTTTGGATAATTAGGGGTGAGTTGAGATTTTTCCCTATGGTGTATTGGTTGCGAAATAATAATAGTTCGCTAAAACTGGGATAAGGATTTTTCAGCAGTTTGATGACTACTGGTAGTGAATCGCTTTCTCTGACAGCGCGATAAACCAGCGTTCTCGAACCATTGTAGAGTTCTTCACTAATGCGATATCCGGGAATACTAACAAGGTTGCTTAACATATTGCGCTGATCCTGATGATTTCTGGATCTAGTATTCCCAGATAGATAAGTTTATCTGTAAGTGAGAGGTACAATTTATTTACACAGGGATTTCAATGATGAATTCTGCGCCCTCTCCTGGTGCGGAAATACAGCTTAACTTACCCCCATGTTTTTCTACAACAATCGAATAGCTAGTTGACAGTCCTAAGCCAGTACCACTACCTACTGGTTTTGTCGTGAAAAAGGGATTAAATATCTGATTTTGCTCCGAATTATTCATTCCTAGACCGTTATCCGCAATGCGAATAATTATAGTTTTATCTTCAGTTAACTCTGTCTGAATTTTGATAGTCGGGTGGCAATTTTTATCTGATGTTTCTAAAGCATCGATGGCATTGTTGATGATATTCATAAAAACTTGATTGAGTGCCGAAGCATAACAATTAACTAAAGGTAATACTCCATATTGTTTGATGACTATAATTTCTGGATGTTGACTATTACTCTGAAGTCGATGCTGCAAAATTAACAATGTACTTTCCAGACCAGAGTGAATGTCTACTTCTTTGATTTCTGATTCATCTAGGCGGGAAAAGTTTCGCAGTGACAGTACAATTTGACGGATGCGTTCTGAACCCACCTTCATGGAAGATAGGAGATTGGGTAAATCATTTAAGATAAATTCTAGGTCGATTTCGGCAATTTTCTGGTCAATTTCTGGCAATGTTTGCGGATAAAATGACTGATATAAATGATTTAACTCAATTAAGGATGTAACATATTCATTGGCTGCTGCTAAGTTGCCATAGATGAAATTAATCGGATTATTAATTTCATGGGCAATTCCCGCCACTAGCTGTCCCAAACTGGACATTTTTTCAGCTTGAATTAGTTGGGCTTGGGTCGAGTAAAGTTGATTGAGTGTTGATTCTAACTGAGTGGCTTTGGCTGTTAATTCCTGTGTGCGATCTGCTACTTTTTGTTCGAGAGTGTGAGAATAATTCTCTAATTGATGATAAAGTTTGGCATTCTCTAGAGAAATTGCAGCTTGAGTGCAGAGTAAGTTGAGTAGTTCAACGCGTTCGCTCGTAAATGCTCCCAGTGTTAAATTATTTTCTAAGTACAAAATGCCAATCAATTTGCCTTGGTTGACAATTGGCGCACAGAAAATACTCTTGGGTGAATGGTGCTGAATATAAGGATCAGTCAGTAAAGTTGGCTCGACTATGGCATTTTCCACAACAGCCAAGACCAGAGTATTTTTAACTCGATTAATTAAGCTAACAGGTACTATTTCCTCACAAGGCAGAGATTGTAAAATTATCTCAGGTTGTTGCAGTTGAGATAATGCCTCAATTGCCCAACAATCACCTTTTGGTATGAGTAATGCACATTTATCAGCTCCGGCATTTTCCAGGATTACTTTCAGTAAAGTTGAGAGTAATTTATCTAACTCAATTTCACTCGAAAGCGATTGAAAGGCTTTGACAATAGTTGCTAAATCAAGGGCTTGTGAGAGGCTAGTATTGTTCAGGGAGGAACTTTGGATTGTGTGAGAAGAGATAGAAAGGATGGTTTCTGTTGGTTTGAAAGTCGGTTGTTGTTTGTGCAGAATTGATAGCAGTAATTGGGGATAGCGGCGTTCTAAATCAACGACTTTGGCTTTTGCACCCCAACGGGAATAACAGTAATAAGCCTCCATCATGTAGGTTTGGGCGATTTTTTCTTGGCCCCAATCAAGATAGAATTTGGCAGCCAATTCGTTGGCTAAGGCTTCTTCATTGAGGAATTGGTTAGTTTTAGCAAGGCTAATGGCTTGTTGATAATTTTCTATGGCGGCTAATTTATCACCACAAACTCGACATTTTTCTGCTTCTATTAAATGCCATTTGTGTAAATGATTCATGGGGGCATTTTCCGCCCACTGGTGCAGAAAAGTTTGATGGCTTTCAACTTCGGCGAGTATTTCCTCGACTGCTGTGGAAATAACTGTGAGATGGGTGAGGGCTGCATAGAAATGGAAGAGGGGAACAACAATTAATCCTGACAATGCCATTAAACAGGACTGACCTTGGGTAATATAGTCGATAGCAGCGTGATAATTGCCAAAATAATAGGCAAGTAGCAGTTTATAGGTGTAAGCACAGGCAAATGCAGCGAGATCCTGATCTTGTTTGTGCTTGGGAAACATTGCTGTTTCATCGTAGAAAGTGCCAATCAAGCAATCAGGTTGGCTGACAGGTTCTCGCAATTGCTCTACTGTTTGCTGTACCATCGCCAAATAAGTCCGCGCCGAATCTTGTTTTACCTGAAACAGACCAGCATTATAAGCAGGTAATTCAGCAGCTATAGCATTTAGTTCTACACCAGTGAACAATAGGGTAGCAGCATAACCTAGTATGATGTAGCCAGCGTAGAAAAAATCACCAGTTTCTATCCCCGCCACATAACCTTCTTTGAGGATAAGTCGGGTTTTTGATAGTGCTTGTCGGCGATGATGGATGAAAGGCCCAAACAGGGTGAAAGTGATGCACTTCATCCTCTGAGCATTCAATTTTTCCAGTAAAGAAAGGCCTAATTTACCGAACTCATAACCGATTTCAACTTCCCCAAAAAAGGCACACATCACCATCCCATAAATTGCATAGCCAGGGATTGAAGCGGGAGTATTGCCAAATTTTAGGGATAAGCTTACCATCGTCGTACCGAGAATGGGCATTAAACTTGGCATTCCCAGTAAAACTGGTGGAAACAACATACTTAATATCTGCATTGCAGCTTGAGTTTCAGGTTCACTCATCAGAGGTACGTCAATCAGGGAAGCAATTTCTCTACCTTGGAGTTGCTGGTTCACTGCTGCTAAGGCTTGGCCAATATCAGTTTCGTCTACTTGGGTGGGTAATTCCACTCCCAATTGGGCGAGAACTTCTCTACCAACGGCGATCGCTGCTAATATTTGACTACTAGCTGTGAGGGCAGCAATTTGAATTTCGTAAATTTTCACTTTGTCGAGAATGGTTTGTGCTTGCTGCAATACCAATGCTGCAAGTTGTTCCATACCGTCAAAATCACCATTTAAATAACTGGCTTCTGTTGCTGCAACATACAAATTTAAAGCTAATTCATACTGATTTTGCCAACAATTGATTTCTAGTAACTCAATTCCAATCTGGAAATACTCTCTAGCGGCGGTGTAAGCAGTAGAATTTCGGGCTTTATTCCCAGCTTTCAAGTTAAGTTCTGCTAACGCTTCTCGTTCCTGTGGCTGATTAATTAATGCTTGTCCTTGGTTCAAATGTCCCACAATATCAAACAATTTTTCTTCTTGTTCTATTTCGGTAGAATTTTGCAAAAGTAACTGTCCGATTTTGAGATGGGTGACTTGCTTTTGGTCATCAGGAATTAGGCAATAAGCTGCTTGTTGAACGCGGTCATGTAAAAAGCGATAAACTGGATTAGCTGCTGCATAATCAGCAGATATATCTTCAGATTGAACAAAAAATTTATAAATTTCTGTATTTGGAATAATTAGTCCTGCTTGCAAAGCTTTCCATAAATCTGCTGCTGTTGTTTCTGGTACTTGTTCAGAAATAATAGCCAACGTCTGTAAGTCAAACTGCGCCCCTATACAAGCTGCAAATTTGAGAATATTTTGAGTTTGTTGGGGAAACTTTTGCAGTTGTAAGGACATAAATTCCACTACATTATCAGTAATAGCTAAAGATTTCACTTGAGCAATATTACACTGCCAATGACGGGATTCTAAGTCAAATGTAATTAGAGCTTCGTTATTTAAAGCTTTGAGAAACTGGGTAGCGAAAAAAGGATTACCTTGGGTTTTTTGATAAATTAGTGTTGTCAAAGGTTGGGCAAGTGATGATTCACAGTTTAGTGTATCTGTGACTAGCTGATTGAGATTGATTTCGCTTAATGCTTGGAGGATAATTTTATTCACTACTGCATCGGCTTTTTCTAGCTCATTTACAGCAAGTATGAATGGGTGATTTGGTGATACTTCATTATCTCGATATGCGCCCAAGAGTAATAAATATTTTGTATCTTGCATCAACAGTTGCAGCAATTTCAAGGATGCCGAATCTGCCCATTGTAAGTCATCTAAAAATATCACTAAGGGATGTTCTTGATTAGTAAAAACTTGCACAAAATTTTGCAATAGTGAATTAAATCTATTTTCGGCAGCAATTCCTGATAGTTCTGGGGCTGGCGGTTGAATACCAATAATGCGTTCTAACTCTGGAATTACGTCAATTAAAATTTGTCCATTTTCGCCGATAGCTTCCAGAAGCTTAGTTTTCCAAGTTTGCAATTTTACATCAGATTCCGAGAGCAATTGCCCCATTAAATCACGGAATGCTTGGACAAATGCACTGAAGGGAATATTGCGTTGAAATTGCTCATATTTGCCTTTAATAAAATAGCCGCGTTGTCTGACAATCGGTTTATGCACTTCGTTCACAACCGCCGTTTTACCAATTCCCGAAAACCCAGCTACCAGCATCATTTCTGTTGCACCCTGGCTGACTCTTTCAAATGCTTCTAGTAGAGTGTTGACTTCGGTTTCTCTGCCATAAAGTTTATCAGGAATGATGAAGCGATCGCACACATCCCTTTGTCCAAGCTCAAGGCTTTTAATTTCCCCAGTTTCTTTTAACTGATTTAGACATTTTTCTAAATCAAATTTCAATCCTAATGCACTTTGATACCTATCTTCAGCATTTTTTGCCATCAATTTCTTGACGATTTCTGAGATAACTGAGGGTATATCTGGATTAATTGCGTGTATGAATGGTGCTGTTTTCGCAATGTGAGAATGTACCAATTCCATCGCATCCTGAGACTGGAACGGTAACTCGCCTGTAAGTAATTCATAGAAAGTCACACCCAGAGAATAAAAATCTGTGCGATAATCAATCCCGCGATTCATTCTCCCTGTTTGTTCTGGCGATATATAAGCAAGTGTCCCTTCTAACACATTGGGGTTAACTAGGGTTTGGGTTTCTCTGGGTAGTAAAGATGCAATACTAAAGTCAATTAATTTAACTTGTTTAGTTTGAGTATTAATTAAGATATTGCTGGGTTTGATATCTTTATGGATAATCCGCTCTTGGTAGAGTAAGTCTAAGGTGTTACAGAGTGCGATCGCTATAACTAAAAATTCCTCAACAGATGTGACACTCTGATTTTTACTGAAATAATCCTTGAGAGAAATTCCGCCAAAGTCTTCCATGACTAACATATAGCCATTATTTATTGCTTCAAGGCTATAGGTTTGAATAATTAGAGGTGAGTTGAGATTTTTCCCTATGGTGTATTGATTGCGAAATAACAACAGTTCGCTAAAGCTGGGATAAGGATTTTTCAGCAGTTTTATCACTACGGGTACTGAGTCAATTTCTCGAACTGCGCGATAAACCAGTGTTCTCGAACCATTGTAGAGTTCTTCAGCAAGATTATATCCGGGAATACTAACAAGGTTGCTCATCATAATTGCGTTCATTCTCATGATTTCTCAATCTAGTATTCCCAGATAGACAATTTTATCTGTAAGCTAGAGATAAAATTTACATGGGAATCTCAATAATGAATTCAGTACCTTCACTGAGGATAGAATAGCAAGACAACTTTCCACCGTGAGTTTGTTCAACAATTTGTTTGGCTATAGCTAATCCTAATCCCGTACCTTTTCCCACTGCTTTGGTAGTAAACAAATGGTCAAATATTTTTCTTTTAATCTCTTCATTCATCCCCTTACCATTGTCAGCAATAGAAATTTTTATACAATTATCTTCAGCAAATGTTTTAACAATAATTTTATGGTAATTAGATTGTATTTCCTGATAACTAAGACCTTCGCTTGATTCATATATAGCGTCGATTGCATTCGCTAGAATATTCATAAATACCCATTGGTGACAAGTTAAAGTCAACAAGCGGTATCACAGAGATTTTTGACATTTCCATCAGAATTATTTGAAAAAGTATTTAAAGATTTACTACCTAGTTTAAGAACAGCTTGGGATAGTAGAAAGAAACGACCGTTGCCAGAAAGTATTCAGTTTACATTATCAAAATTCGAGAAAATTTGGATAGTAGACGGGTCAACACTGGAGGCATTGTTTAGAAAATTACAAAGCTTAGAGCCGGCTCAAAGAGGGCAATTAGCAGGAAAAATGAGTACAGTCATTGATTTAAGGACCAGATTACCTGTAGAAATATGGTTTGAAGAAAATCCCAAGGCATCTGACACTAAACTAGAAGAAAATATCCTAAATTTAGTTACAACAAGAACTTTACTCTTATTAGATAGAGGTTTTTATCACTTTAATTTTTGGCATCAGTTAATTGAGAAAAAAGTTGACTTTATTACGAGAATAAAAAAAGGAGCAGCAATCAAGATAGAACAGGTATTTACAGATAGCTATGGACTCAGGGACAGAAAGATACGTCTGGGTTCTGGCACAAAAAAGACTCCATTTATCACTTTACGTTTGATTGAAGTACGGTCAGGAAAAACATGGCATTCCTATTTAACAAGCGTTCTAGACCCTCATGTTTTACCCCCTTATGTGGTAGCCGATTTATATCAACGACGTTGGCGCATTGAAGATGCTTTTAATACTGTCAAAAGACTCTTGGGTTTAAGTTATTTATGGACGGGTTCAATTAATGGGATTAAGTTGCAGATTTGGGCAACTTGGTTATTTTATGCGGTTTTAGTAGATTTAGGTGATGCTGTGGCTGACGAACTTTCTCTGCCTTTTGATGAGATTTCATTAGAAATGATTTATCGTGGTCTTTATCATTTTACGATGGCTCATCAAAAAGGTAAGGCAACAAGATGAAAGGATGAAGGGAAACCATAAAAAAGCCACAGATAAGTATATAGAAATATTACTAGAAACTATAGATAAAGAACCAGAAGAATTAGGATACGAGTTTGGCAGATGG
>NZ_JACJQW010000047.1:0-43858 GCF_014696905.1 Nostoc sp. FACHB-190 | reverse complement strand
ATTCAGTAAGCTCAAAGAATACGCAGAGTATGCTGACAAAACAATGACTCAAGTGATAGATGAGCTTATTGACTCGTTACCAAGCATAAACAATGCTGACTCCTCACCGACCCACAACCAATTCAATCCTGCGGATTGAATTGGTTGTGGGTCAATTCGTCGTCAGCCAAAAATTCATCCCACATCTGACCCGAAGGGCAGTGTGGGATGAATTTTTGATTAAGCTAAGTATATAGGACTCATATTTGATTTATGAAAAAAATCAGTACACCCAGGTCAGGCTTTTTTCCTACTCCCTACTCCCCATTCCCTACTCCCTGCCTATCGCGCTTGCGCTGCGCTTCTCTGCGAGACGCTTTGCGAACGCGCACCACAAAACTAGATTCAGAAATCAAATCGGACTCCTATAGGTGAATGGTTGTTTGCCATTACATTCAAATATCATACTGATACATTAATTTAAATAAAATGAGTCTAAAAATATTAGACAGTGTAGATTCTTCAGCAGTTAGAGAATTGCGAGCAGAAATCTTATCAAAACGTAATCAAGGAAATGTTTTGTTTGAAATTAAACAAATAACCTCTAATCTTCTGCTTGACGAGGCTGAAAATTTAACAGAAATTCTTGATTTGTTTGTTAGACAAATAGGTTATGTTGGTATTGGCGATCGCTGGCAAGAAATTACGCAAACAGCAGCCAACAAAATTATAGTATTTGTCCTGACTCAAGATTTAGCCTATTCCTCAAAAATTATGCAGGTAGAAGAGGCAGAAAGAATCTCTCATCAAGTATTTGATTTATTTCAACCTCACTGTAAATTTTTTACTAACGCAGAATTTGTTAATAACTATTCTGCCATGATTGCTTGGGATTCTCTGACACCAGCAACCTTTGACACAGGAGTAATTTTTGTAACTCAAACACAGATGGGAATACTCTGGGTAAATGATGAAGATTGATTACTGAATTAGAGAATAAGTTACTAACTTAAACTTTAACTGAGATTTAATCGAGATTTAATAAAAAGACGGGATAATTGATAGCCGCGTCGCTAACTGTAATGTGTTTTTTCAAATTCATCTACTGTATTTTACATGATGATTTTGTTATCTGAAAAGTAACGGAAATTATCGTCTTTTCTAGTTCGCTATCACCCACTAATTAAATCAATTAAGTATGTCTAAGTTAGCTTTTCCCTTACAGATATCAGTTGGAACATTTATCCTATTTACTGTTTGTGTAAGTAGTGCCAATAGTGCCACAATTACGGAAGATTTTGAAATTGGTACAAAAGGCAGTTATGCAGCAGCAAATGTTGTGCTGAGAACAGGTACATGGAATTTTAATGATGCTCTACTGGGGAATCTTAGCACTGATGTCAAAAATGGTACTCAATCTGCCCGTATCCGCAATAGTGGTATTCTCTCCATGAGATTTGACCGGACTACAGGTGCAGGTTCGATCACTGTCAAACACGCTAAATTTGGTAATGATGGTAATTCTAGCTGGGGCGTTTGGTGTTCAACTAACAGTGGCGCTTCTTACTCACCAGTAGGTGCAATTGTTAATACCAATTCTACAACCTTGCAAACAGCGACTATTACCGCCAATATTCCTGGTACAGTTCGCTGTGACATTCGCAAAACTGATGGAACTGCAAACAGAACCAATATTGATGACATCGTAATTACTGATTACGGTTCTACTTCTTCTCTACCCCCAGGTTCTGTACCTTTCTTTGATAACGTCAACAACTCTGTGTCTGGGTTGGCTTATGGTAGTCCGGCTGATGTCACGCCTCCCGCCCCATCTCTCAATAGCTTTGACACAGCAGTAGTGAATCTTTGCGGCGCTCCAGGTACAGTTGTGAGTCGCACTGGTTTCCAAACATTGATGAATAATAACCCCACTGTATTGGCAAATATTCAGAATTATGTGGGAGGATACCTCAAACCAGGTCGGACTTCCACAGTTGATTTCTTGAACGATTTAACCGATGTGTGGTTTAATGTCGCAGGTTTTGACCATGTATTCTGCGGTGAACCAGTACAAGGGGGTGCTATTGGTGGATTGCATTTTGTTGGTCGTTATTTACAGTTGCAAAATCAAGGTTTAGCTGGACGACTGAACAATAATACATCTAACGAAGAAGTCGTGCCGAACACAATCTACACTATAGGTGCGATCATGAGAGTAGGTAGTGGGACTTCTCAATCTAGCATTAAAGGTTATCCTTATACTTTGAATGCCGAGGAAATTTTGTCTAACGCATCTTTGGGTTACAAAAATAACCCCAACACTACCAGCACTAACCAAACCTGTCTTCTCAGTGTGACTGATGAAGGTAGAACTTTTAAAGCTGTATTTGTCAGAAGATCAGGTGGTATTCGGACTTTTTATCCTGATGCTACCCCTAGCGGCGCTAACTGTAATTGAGTAATTAAACTCATAAATTCAGACAAAAATCTACAGTGTAGAGGTGTAAGTAAGAAAAGCCCTTACACCTTGATTACTATTCATCTCTTCTCAAAACATAATTTTTTGTATCTGTGCTATTTACTTTTTTCATCATTTTTTATGGAAGAATGGATGATAGTATTTTTGCTAACTACATAAACAAATATCCAAGTTGTACTATTGGTTACAAATGACAGTGGCTGAAGAAGCTGTGTCATATCTCAGTCTAGGAAACTCTAGATTGAGCAAAGTTCTAGAATACTAAGCTTTTGTATGTCTACATCTGCAATCACTGTCACAGTAAAATTATTTGCTGCTTATCAAGAAGCTTTTGGGTTGTCAGAATTGGTGCTGGAACTTCCTGAAGGTACACCAGTGCAAGCCGTGTGCGATCGCCTGATTGCAGAACGTCCAGAACTCGCTAAATGGCGCGATATCACCCGCTTTGGTATCAATTTGATTTTTGTTGAACCAGAGACATTACTCCACAATGGTGATGAAGTGGTACTAATTCCGCCTGTGAGTGGCGGGTAGTATGCTCTAAAACAGATGTCATTCTGATTTGAGAATTTGGGTACTTAATCGCTGATGGGCGTTAAAATGTCCTTTGTCATTGGTCATTTGTTTTCAGTTAATGACCAATGACTTATAAATAATGACCAAGGACAATCACTAATACCTGTGGCGCAAGTAATTGTAGAAAACGTTTATAAAAGTTTCCCTCCGCGTAAAGGCGACAGCAGTACAACCCCAGAACGTGTGGAGAATATTAATGTTTTGCGGCGAATTAACCTGACAATAGCCGATGGTGAATTTATGGTGCTGGTGGGGCCTTCTGGCTGTGGTAAAAGCACTCTGCTGCGGTTAATTGCAGGCTTAGAAACCCTGACTGGTGGCAATATTTTAGTAGGCGATCGCTTGGTGAATGATTTACCACCCAAAGAACGAGACATTGCAATGGTGTTTCAAAATTACGCCCTCTATCCCCACATGACGGTGTATGACAACATTGCGTTTGGGTTACGCCGCAGGGAATTGGGGACTGGGGTAAATGAACGCTCCCAACTTCCTAACTGGGCGGAAAATCTTTTGGTTGGAGGAACAAGGAAATTACCCAAAGGATTGCGTTATGTCTCCGCAAAAGAAAGATTAATTGAGACACAGGTGCATTCTGTGGCGCAATTATTACAAATTGAAATGCTGCTAAATCGCTTACCCAAACAATTATCAGGGGGACAAAGACAAAGGGTAGCATTAGGAAGAGCGATCGCGCGTAATCCCCAAGTATTTTTAATGGATGAACCATTATCTAATTTAGATGCCAAATTAAGGGCAGAAACTCGCGCTCAAATTGTAAAATTGCAACGACAATTAGGCACAACTACAATTTACGTTACCCACGACCAAACAGAAGCAATGACAATGGGCGATCGCATCGCCATCATGAATCAAGGTCAAATTCAACAACTTGCTTCCCCATTAGAACTATATAACCGTCCTGCTAACCGCTTCGTCGCTGAATTTATTGGTTCACCACCGATGAATTTTATCCCGGTAGAATTTTCTGCACCATTATTAATTAACCATCCCCTCTTTCGTTTCACCCTTCCCGAAAGTTGGGGAAAAGCCCTACAAAAATATGATAAACAAACCTTAATTTTAGGTATTCGTCCCGAACATCTGAACCTGAGTTTACCTGCTACTAAAAATTTGTCTGTCAAAGTAGATTTGGTAGAAAATCTCGGTAATGATGCGTTCTTGAGTGTCAGACTAACTGAACCAGACTCTCCAATAGACCCTAATGCGCCTTACTTGCAAGTCAGAGTTCCCACAGACCGACAGCTAAAGATTGGCGAACAATTATGGTTATCAATCAATCCCGAAAAAATTCACTTTTTCGACCCAGAAACAGAACTAGCCATCTTCCCTGCAAATGACTTTTAATATTAATCCAGCTATTCTATTTAATTTGTGAAAATCGCATTTGCTTAGATACCCGACTTCTTTAATAAGTCGGGTATCTTGATTTCTAAACAAGAGACATCTTTAACTGATGAAACTTTCTAGAAAGTAAAGGTGGTTCTCAAAGTACCGATGATTGCATCATCAGCATTAGCAGTTTGACCAGGATTGGTTAACCAAATTACACCAGGGGTAATGGAAATGTTGTCGCTGACGCGGTATTTATAAAAGCCTTCGATGTGGAAAGGATTGCTGTTAGTGTTACTACCAAGATAGGGTTGAGCGCCGCCAAAAATGCCTAAAACGTTGCCTTTTTTACCGAAATCAGGCAAAGCTACCCCTAGTCCATAACTCCAAACTTCGCCATCATCATTAGCGCCAAAGCCTCTAACTTGGCTATAGAGGGCAAAACCACTAATGGATAGTTTATCGCTAGGTCTGAAAGCTGCTTCAAAACCATAGGAGTTACTGACGTAGGGATTACCACTATCGACAAAGTTAGCTTGTCGAGTACCAACAACACCAGTGGTTACTGAACCAAAATCGAATAAGGCGCTACCTGCACCATGATACCCGTTAACGTAGGTGGCAGCTAAGGTAAGGCGATCGCCAACATTCAAGTTTAATTGTGCTAAAGCTGCATAGTTACCAGCAAATAAACCGGAACCAGAATTGGGGTTATTTCCTTCGGAAGCTAAGTAACCCAAGGTTAATGAAGGTTTAAAAGTACCGCCACCACCAAAGGCTAAGTTCAGCGCCGCACCTGCACCGCCACCGATACGATAAATTGGACTTTCGCCAGCAAAGGTAGATAAAGCACCATTACCACCGTCAAAATCTTCAAAGTAGGGGTTGACGGTAGGAACGTAATCGCTATGAATACCGCCAGTAGCTGCAACATAAACTTGCGAGTTACCCACAGGGAAGTAATATGCTAACCAATCGATAAACGCACTATTGCCACTACCAAGGAACACATTAAATGTTTGTGTTCCCTCAAAAGTGTCGTTTGCTAAAGGTAAAACACTGGCGTTACCAGTGGCAATCCGAGTATGTAGGATATCTTTACCTGTGAAGCTGGTTTGGAAGTCGAGACGCACCCTATCTTGAAAGACGGTGTTGTTGTTGTCGTTGTCGCCAAAGCTATCGGTGACAGCAAAGACAGCTTCACCCACGAGTTTAGTAGTGGTGGAAAATTGATTGGCTTCTAACTCGGCGGTGCGTGCTTCTAGTGCGTCTACTCTACCGCGTAAAGTTGCCAGTTCTGCGGAAAATTCTTCTTGCAAACGCTGGAGTGTGGCTAAGTCTTCTTTTGTTACTAAGTCGGCAGTTGCTGTTGCAATCAGTTCATTAACTCTATCTAAACAAGCGTTTAAACCTGCGGCAAATTCATAACGTGTCAAAGCACGATTACCGCGATAAGTACCGTTAGGATAACCTGCAATACATCCATAGCGTTCAACTAAAGATTGCAATGCTTGAAATGCCCAATCTGTGGGCTGTACGTCAGAAAATTGCGAAACTGATGTGACTTGAGATAGGGAATTTTGGTTTTTACCTTCTTGGCTGTATTGGTTGACTTGTTCTAAAACTGGACTGGCTTCAGTTGTGGCTTGAGAAATCAACTGCTGTTGAGGTGTGGGTGAGTTGGTTTCAATTTCAGCCGCTACTACCTTGGATGAACATAAAATAGCTACGCCTAAACAGACTGGAGATAATACCAGTGTTTTCCACAATAAATGAGACATGTTATTTTTTCCTCACACTGTTTTGTTAGAATGACGCGATCGCCGTCTTCTAAATGTATCCCATAATACTTTATTTTCTCTTTTGCTGATTTAGCTGCTATTGTGCCGAAACTTCTTTATTTTTTTATATTTCTCCGTGTAAACTCTTGATTTAACGGTTTTATCTCAATTATCTCAGCATCAAAAGTATCTTGATTTTTTAAGTAAAAACAAACTTGTTAATTTCCATACAGCTTGTATTACATCCGTGAGAGGTTAAGAGAATTGCACATTTGTCAAGAGGTTGAGGAAAAGGAGATAAATCCTGCTTGTATACTGGTTGGTGTTTTGAGAGTTTGGGTTGTGGATGCACTGATATAAACCGATCTACAGTAAATTCAAATTGTTAACTACCATTATGAAGCGATCGCCCTGACGGGGAGACGAAATAATTTAAAACATAGCCTCGATAAGCTTAATAGCCCTTAAACCTTTTACACGCCACGTTAAAACTGATAAAACCACGAGTCTTTGTGACCTTCACACCTTAAATAAAAAACGATACGCCCGATTCCTATATTGTTTTGGACTGATTATTGGTTGTTTACTGGTGTCTACGTTTGGAGTCATAATTTATCGATTGACCTAGAAGAATTTTACTTCATATACCAACATTCTGAATCCTGACTTCTGGCTCCGGAATTCTGACATTTTTAAGAACAATAAAAGAATCATTCTCATAAACTTTCGTCAAGATAATTTTCTTGTCAGGCAAAATATAAGGCGATTGAAAATCAAAGATTGAATTAGCAGTATCTTTTGGAGTTAAGTACTTTCGCAGACGGTTAATTGTCCCAGCACCATTGACTATCTCTTGATTTTTATATTTTTGCTTGAGCTTTTCATACAAACTATTACTGGCTATGACAAAATATCCAGGATGTTTAGCATGAATATAAGCGTGTACAATAGCCACTTGTCCTTCTGGTGTATTTTCCGGCGCAGGGATATCAAATTTTTCACTTAACAAAGATGTCACTTCTGGATCAATCTCTCGCGGAAACACAGTCCATCTCAAGGAAAATTGAGTTGCAACCGTCTTAATTTTCGGATCTAATAAATAAGCAGCTAAACTATATTCTTCCCATCTTAAAAAATCAAATGCTATGCGAGTGTTTGATACTTGATGTTCAGATATAAAATGAACCACATCCTTGACATCAGATGGCATTTTCTGGATTTTCACACTTGCACTTGCATAAGAAAATCCAGATGAAAGAGAGAACACTGTTACTAATGTCAGACTTACAATCACTAACTGTTTCCCTAATTTTCTATTTCTTATTGAAGAAATAATATAATTAGTCCGCGCAATAATTAGGGCAAGCATAACAATCATAAAAATATTAGCCCAAAACATAAATCTTGGTTGATAAGTCAGCCCACCTCTAATTATGAGAATAACTGGGAATGCTAGTGAAAATAAAAACAAAATAGTCCAAATAGCAATAGCATCATTAACTAGCCAATTTCGGAATCGACGTAGAGTATATATCAAATTAGGCTGAATATTTCTGGGAGCAGTAATGATTGTATTATTCGCCTTAGCTCCCTGACTGAACTGAAAATAAACTAGAGGGATAATCCATATTAACGACAGAAAAACCAACTTTTTATTATATCTCAACAATACCAGCAGCATTTGTTGTGCTTGTCTTAACCTTTCTAATGGCGGTTCTCCCCAGATGTCCCTATCATAAATTTTGTTACCTTGGATCAAAAAATTAGCCCCTAATATTTGAGCTAATGCTACTGCTATTGTGATACTTACTAGCAATAGTGCTGGCTTCCAGCGTTTATGTGCGATCAGAAAAGCTCCAGCAATCAAAGAAAAAAATAAACTTTCTGTCCGACAAAAATAAGCTAAAACAAAGCAGAATATTGCAATTACATAACTGATTTTTTTATTTGATTCCAGATAATTCAATACACTGTAGATAGCTATTGCAACAAAGAAAAAGCTATATCCTTCCGACATTGGAGTATGTGCCAAATCCAATAGTAAAGGCGTGCATAAACACATTAAACAAGCTAAAACACCAGTGCTATCATTAGTTTGTAGAGCAACAGCACGACTAATAAAAAAGAAACCTATTAAAACAAGAGTAACACTAGTCAACTCAATGGCTTTAATGCCTAAACTAATATCAGATACTCCCAGAAACAGCACCAAGCGCAGAATAAAAGACTGTATAATAAAAGGAATAGGCGGCCAAATTGCTACCCAAGAACTTAGCTCTAAAGCTTTGCTTGGTTCTTGAGCATATTGCATAGCAATTAAGAAACGCGCTCCTTTATCTACAAAGCTTCCTAAATATAATTTTTCGGTGAAAATTGAATAGCTGTAAATAGCAAAAACCACCAACAAAATTAAAATTGTGATGTAATAAGGCCAAGCTTTTAGGAACTTTGTATAATAGTTCTGTTGAAATCTCAGCATTAATTTAAATTTTGTTATGCTAGTTTGTAACTGTCAGATTGATAGAATTGGGATACCATAGTCAATCTATCGTTAGACAGATCAAGTATTGTACAAAGTTATCAGTCAACAGTATTATTACTAATATCAGTTTTGTGGCTTTAGATCAAATTTGAATAAAAATTGTTAATTTTGATATTGAATATCAAAAATCAAGACACAGCAGATAACAGTTACTAATCTAATCAGAACAAATTTGATAGTTAGTCATAGCGTATTTTGGGTAAATGAGATACAAGCTTAAAACCCAAAATCATGCAGAGAGGTTGTATGTATAGGACTTATATTTGATTTGGGAAAAAATCAGTACACCTAGAGCAGGCTTCTTTCCTACTCCCTGCCTATCGCGCTGGCGCTGCGCTTCTGTGCGAGACGCTTTGCGAACGCGCACCACACAACTAGATTCAGGAATCAAACCGTATTCCTATATTCACAATAAAAAAGATACTTTTAAAGTAAAGTATCTTCAAAGCTAATCACTGAGTATCAGAGCAATAATAAAGGATTTAAAAAGAGAGACTTTGTAGCTAAATGTTTAGCAAACTATGTTTTTATTTTAACAAGTAATATTTTACCCTTAGAGAAAGTTATCAATTCTTTACATTTAAACGAAGTATGTAAAAGAGTTTAAAGTGTTTTGCTGTCTTCAAAATTTGCCAATGTCCTGAGCAACTTGGCTACTACTATCAATAGAAAGCCATTTTCTACAGAATACAGCAATTTATTCGTGATCCTGTAGCAAAATGGCTATGAAATTCATATTGATGTAGATTACAGATTAATTACTGGGTGGCTCATACCAAACTTCAAGTTTGTTAAGCTTTTCTCCAATAATGTTTCTATACAACTCTAGTGAACGGTAAATTTGATCTGCACTAGGTTTTCCATGAGCGAACATTGCACAGTAGAAGTTTTGAATTTCTTGGTGAGTAATTTCACCATCTTGTACATACTGTTCAATCATGGTTTTCAATTTTTCTAGTTCCCGCACTTCTTCTGGTGTCGGTTCCTGAGATAATGGTCGTTCAACTTTCATAGCATCTTTCCATAAGCCTGAGATTTTTGTCGAACTGTTCTAGAAAACTTGTATTTGGCTTGGTTATGGATATTACGTAATAAAGTTGAGGATTTTGTGAGGAAAGACACATCAATCAGTACAAAAGTACTCAAGCTAAACGTAAGTATGACGTTTAGCTTGAGACTAAAAAAACTTATTTGCGGCTCAGGCTTATATTGGTAACTGGATGATAAACTCGGTTCCCTCACCAGGTTGAGAATTTACCTGAATACTTCCACCGTGTTTTTCTATGATAATTTGACGAGCGATCGCTAATCCCAAACCTGTTCCTTTACCTACTGGTTTAGTAGTAAATAAATGATCAAAAATCTTCTGTTTAACTTCAGGAGGTATCCCTATCCCATTATCTTGAATGGAAATTAACACCCTATCATGCTCTTCATTGAGTTTGGTAGTGAGTGTAATCCGGTTGGGATGAGCTTTAATCTCATCCATCTTACGTCCCACATTTGATTCTTCCAACGCATCGATAGCATTAGCTATCAAATTCATAAACACTTGGCTAAGTTGTCCAGGAAAACAGCGCACTGATGGTAAGTCATCATAATTTTTGACAACTTCAATTGCTGGACGAGCTTGAGAAGCTTTCAAACGATGCTTGAGAATTAAAACTGTACTGTCAATAATTTCGTGAACATGACAAATGCTAGGTTTTTGAGTATCGCCTCTAGAGAAGGTACGCAAACTTAAGCTGACATCATAAATACGGTTGACTCCCTCTTGCATAGAAGCAATTAGTTTCGGTAAGTCTTCCCGCACATATTCCATATCAACATCTCGGCGAGTTTTAGTAATTTCTGATACTGGTTGAGGATAGTGTTTTTCATACAAGTCTATTACCTTGAATAAGTCTTGTATGTACTCATTCGCAGGTTTTAGGTTGCCTATAATAAATCCAATGGGGTTATTAATTTCATGAGCTATACCGGAAACTAAATTACCCAAAGTAGACATTTTTTCACTTTGGACTAATTGCAATTGCATTTCCTTGAGATCAGACAGCGAAGACTCTAATTGTTTAGCATAGTTTTGAGCTTGCTGATATAGTCGAGAATTTTCTAAAGAAATTGCTGCTTGAGAGGTAATTAAATTTAATACTTTGATATTTTCTTTGGTAAATGCACTAGCAATCAGTCGATTCTCTAAGTACAAGATGCCAATAAATTTACCCTGATAGAAGATAGGGTTACACAATATCGAAATTGGTTTATGCTTTTGAACATAAGCATTGCCTTGATAATTAGCCTCAGAAATAGCATCATTAATGACTAAAACTTCTTGAGTCCTAGCAACGTACTCAACTATAGAACCTGGGATATCTTCACTTGCTTTTAATAGAGTCGATTGCAAAATAATTGAGTTACTATCAATATCGTTGATTGCTTCTATGAATAACTCATTATCTTTCAGTAAAATCAGACAACCCTTTTGAGCCGCAGCATTTTCCAAAATTATTTGTAAAAGCTTTTCCAGAAGTTTATCAAGCACTATTTCGCCACTAATTGCCTGTGAAGCTTTCAGGATTGTCGCTAAATCTAAAACACCATCGTTATTACTTGTTGTGCCTGTATAATTAATTTTTGTTGTGGCAATGGTGCGGGTAACATCTATCTCTAATTGTTTAGAATTTACACTACGAATAATTAGATGATTATATTTTTCATCCAATAATTGAACTTTTGCTAAAGCACCCCAATGAATATAAGCATAATAAGCTTCTGTCATATACATTTTGGCAATTTTTTCTTTACCAAACTCTATATAACATTTGGCAGCAAGTTCGTTTGCTAAAGCTTCTTCTGAAATATAATCATTATTTTTAGCTCCTGCAATAGCACGATCATACAAGTCTATTGCTAGTTGAAATTGACCCAAAACTCTGGCTCTTTCAGCTTCTACTAAATCATATTTATGCTGAAAGTTACATGGTGCTTGTGTCGCCCATTTTTTCATTTGCTTTTGATTAGCAGCTACTTGCTTTAAATATTGCTGCTTTTGTGCAGGTTCAGCTTGATTACAAAGTGCTGTCAAAGCTAAAGAGTAATAAAAGTTATTGGCAACATAAATTAGCAAACCCACATTATCTGCATGAGTTTTTTCTGCTAATACAGCATTTTCTACTGCTAGTTGATATTCGTTAAATAAATAACAAACTATAGTTTTACAGCCATAATAAAAACCTTTAAAAGAATAATTCTTTAATAACTCCGATGCCATCGTAATTTCATCAAAAGCCTCACCAATTAACACGGCTTTGTGCGATGACTTAGAGCGTAAATTTAAAGCTGCTTGTCTAAAAAGGCTGGTAGCTGCTGCTAGAGATTCCAGCTTTAATTTCTGCATTAAATCAACGTAGCCAGATATTTTATGTTCTACCGATTCTAAATTTTCTCCCGACAGTAAAGCATGATATCCCGCAATTACAGCACAATAACCAGCATTTTCGATATTACCCAGTTCTAGTCCACTCTGCATCCCTTCTACCAGGGGTGGTATTGTTTCTTTAAGGGGCTGTTTATAAAAGCTAATTGTACCATTATGTACAAAGTAAACTGTAGCTTTAATTGAGTTAGCCGTCGTATTTTCTAGTAATTTAACTGCCAGCTTACCTAATTTATATCCTGTTTCAAATTGGTTAAATTTATCAGTTAAAACAGTACCATAAGCTGCATAACCATAAGCCGAAACAGGTGATTTGCCATATTTAACCGATAATCTCACCATCGCCAAAACAGATAACAGAAATAGAAAAGAGCCTGCTTGACTAGCAGCCGGTACAATTTGCAATAGTATTTGCATAGCTGCTAGTTTATAAGGATCAGACATATCTGATAATAAGGCTAACTTTTCTATTGGTTTCCCTATCAATGCGATTTTGGTTTCAGCTAAGGCTGATAAAACATGTATTTGTGTAGGTTTATTTGGTAAATTTACGCCTAATTCTTTGAGAGATTTTACCCCGATTTCGAGAACTTCTGGCATCTGATTTTGTGCCATACAAATTAACATTTTTACTTCATATAATTTCACTTTATCCAGAATATTAATAGCTCGACTTATAGCAATATTTCCTAAATAATTAGATTGTTCAAAATTCCCATTTAAATATTCTAACTCTGTGGTTTCCGTATATAAATTTAACGTGAGTTCATAGCTGGTTCGCCAACTATCTGCTGTCAAAAGTTTTAAACCTATGTTTAAATATCTTGCAGCAGCCTCATAGGCTGTAGCAGCTTTAGCTTTTTTGCCTGCAATCAGATTTAGATTTGCTAGTTGATATTTTTCAGATTCTTCAGTTAATAAATCCCAACCAACATTTAGTTGATTAACAATATCTAAAATATTTTCTGAAATTAATTCCGCAGGTGTCTGTTCTAGTAATAAACGACCTATTTGTAAGTGTGTTTCTTGTTTTTGACTTTCAGGAATTAATGAATAAGCAGCCTGTTGTATACGGTCATGTAAGAATTTATAAGCAATCTGCTTAGAATCAAAAGTTAGTTTTGCAGATTCTTCCTGTTCAAATACTAAGGGGATGCGATAAGCATCACTTAAAGGTAAAATTAATCCACATTGTAATGCAGAGTATAAATCATTTGCAGTACTTGCTGGAGATTTACCGCTAACAATAGAAAGAATATCCAGTGAGAATCTATTACCAATACAAGCAGCTAGTTTCAATATTTCTTGGGTGGCGATCGGCAGGTTTTTAATTCTATTGGCAATTAATTCTACGATACGCTGATCAATAATTCCAATGCTTTGGATTTTCTCTATATCCCACTGCCAGGAACCAAGATGAAAGTCAAATTCAAATAGCTTTTCCTGATGTAATACTAGTAATAATTGTGTTAAAAAAAATGGATTACCTGCCGTTTTATTGTACAGTAAATCTACTAGTGCTTTGATTTTTACTGAATTATTATGTAGTGTATCGGCAATTAATTGATGATAGTTGTCAACTGATAAAGCTTGTAACACAATGTTGTTGACAATGTTGTGTTTTTTGCTAATTTCTTCGATTGTTTGAATTAAAGGATGTGTAATGCTAACTTCATTATTGCGATAAGCCCCAATTAACAGTAAATATTTGGTTTTTGGGTCGTTAATTAACAATTCTATCAACTTGAGAGTAGCAGAATCAGCCCATTGCAAGTCATCTAAAAAGATGACTAAAGGGTTATCTTTTGTAGCAAAGACGCGGATAAAATCTGTAAAAACACGATTGAAGCGGTTTTGTGACTCTGCTGCATTTAGTGGTGCTACATCTGGTTGCTTGCCTATTACTAATTCTACTTCGGGAATGACATCAATAATAACTTTGCCATAGGACTTCACCGCAGCTAATATTTTACGCCGCCATGTTTCAAACTTTTGGTCATCTTCTGTCAGCAATTGCCGCATTAACGAACTAAAAGCCTGAATCAATGAAGCGTAGGGAACATTACGTTGAAACTGGTCAAACTTACCACTAATAAAAAAACCTTTAGCACGAGTGATGGGTTTATTGACTTCATTGACTACTGAAGATTTCCCAATTCCTGAATAACCAGAAACTAATACCAATTCCCGTTTGCCTTGACTAACACGCTCAAAAGCATCTAAAAGTGAATTAACTTGAGATTCTCTACCATATAGCTTTTGAGGAATTAGTAACTGACTTAAAACATCTAGGCGACCAGGTGTAAAATCTATGATTTTACTAGTTGTTTCTAATTGTTCCCGACAAATTTCTAAATCTGCTAACAATCCTTTAGCTGTTTGGTAGCGGTCTTCAGCATTTTTTGCCATCAATTTATTAACTAGAGCAGAGATGGCGCTAGGAATTTCAGGGTTTAATTTTTCAATGCCTGTAGGTTCTTTAGCAATATGAGAGTAAACCAATTCTAGAGGATCATCACTTTGAAAAGGTAATTGGTCGGTCAGTATTTCATAAAAAGTCACTCCCAGAGAGTAAAAATCGCTGCGATAGTCCAGGCTACGGTTCATTCTCCCGGTTTGTTCGGGAGACATATAAACTAAAGTACCTTCTAGTTGATTGGGGTTAGCTAGTTGGGTGGTTTCTTTATCTAAACGTGATGCAATACTAAAATCAGTGAGTTTGACAATTCTAGTTTCGGGATTAATGATGATGTTGGCAGGTTTAATATCTTTATGAATAATATTACAACTATGTACAGATACTAGAGCTTTAGCTAATTGAATTGCAATGCTCATAAAACTCTTTAAGTCTTGTTTGCTGTGACTTAGCAGTTGTTTTAATGAGTAGCCATTGATATCTTCAAATACGATCGCCAGTCTATTTTTATGAGTTTCTAGCCTTAAGGTTTTAATTACACCCGCTAAATCTAGGTTAGCGGTAACTTTATATTCATGTCTCAAACGAGCGATCGCATCTATGGAAGGATAATCGGCTTTCAGTATTTTCAGAATAATCGGTTGTTGGTCATATACTGATCTAGCACGATAAATAATGGTATCATCTCCTTCATGGAGCATTTCGTTTAAGTCATACCCTGATATTGAATCCACTGCTAACATAATTATTACCTTTGTGAATAAACACAAAATATTTAAAAGGTTAACTATCTTTTCCTGAGTTACAAATTAAGAATTGTGGTACTCTATTCAGCCTATGATTTTGTAGAAGTATAAGACTCAGATTCCCAATTTTGCTTTAAAATTGGGAATCTAGTTAACTACTAATAATTGAGGGCGGCTGGATTTTGGAGCTGTCTACTTAAGAAATGTCTATCAAAGTTGGGTAAGTATTGTCTAATCAGATTTTTGTCTATTGCTGGACATTCAATATTAGTACCCTCGATAGCTTGAAGAACATTTTCTGTCAGGAAGTTGGGGGTGCGATGGTGTACCTCCAAAATAGTGCTGCGGTCTTGATATACTTTCTCTTGGAAGAATGAAGTTAATGGATGTAAAGGATTCGTAGTTGGTAGAGTAGATAGTGCATTCAACCAATTTTTTGGCGAAATCTTTTGTAGAGGATAGCCCAACTCCTCAATGTATTCAAATATTTCTAAATGACTTAATTCCTTTTCTTGAGGGACAAGGATATTGTACTGACCACCAGTATATTTTGTATCCAGTGAAAGATGAGCGATCGCTTCAGCCACATAGTCTACAGGTGTTGGAACCCAACGTTTTTCAGGAAACTCTGGATACATACCCATCTGAATACAACCACTCACAAAGCGGTAAAACATATCATTCAGGTTAGCGATTTTGGTTTGTCTGTGTCCAGAAATAAAACCAGGGCGGTAAATCGAAACTGCTAATCCTTGTTCTTTGGCTGAGTGTAGCATTCTTTCTGCAACCCACTTTGAGCGTACATATCCATACTCTACAGACATAATTCCTTCACATAGGTCAATGTCAAGGTCTTCTACGACATCATTTATACCTAGTAATGAAGTGATTGAGCCATAAACAGCCAAAGTAGATAAGTAATGCAGAGTTTTATGCCGACGATGCGCTGCTAACGCCAGGATATTTGCAGTTCCATCAACATTGGGCTTTTTGATCAATGAGTAAGGTTTGATGTAATTAGTATCAGCAGCTACATGGTAAATTTGATCAACTTCGTCACCCAGTTGGTCAAATAATTGTGTTGATAGTTGCAACTGTGGTTGTTCGAGATCGCCATTAAGAACATTTACCTGCTCAAGTTTCGCCGTTGGTAACTGATATTGTATGAAAGTGGTACGTAGCCTTTCAATCGCAATGGCTTGGCTTTCTGCTCTAATCAAGCAATAGATTTTTCTATAGCTACCTCTTCTCAACAGTTCATCCAGCAAGTGTGCGCCGAGAAAACCTGTTGCACCTGTAATCAATGCACAGTCATATTTAGCTTGTGGTGGTTGTTGCCAAATCGATGTATTCAAATTTGGTGAAAGTACAGCTTCTGCCTTTAAATCAATGTGTCTATCATGAGTGACGCTTTCACTTTTGAGTTTAAATTGCTCTAATAATCTTGCTACATCCGATGGTGTGGGATATTCATAAATTAAGCGAGAAGGAATAGTCACACCAAAATCCCGTTCCAGCCCATATAAAATATGCGCTATGCACAAGGAACTACCACCCATCTCAAAGAAATTAGAGTGAGGCTTGCAAGTTCCAGTCGGTAACTCTAAAGCTTCGTCAAACACTACTGCAATTTTGATGGAGTTATCCATCGTATCAGTGACAAAAGACGGTGTTTGAGGCAATTCTGGTAAAGAATTTCGGTCTACTTTGCTGCGATTAGGTAGCAAAGGTAATTCATCCATAAATACAAAACGTGTAGGCACCATATAATCTGGTAGTTGCTCGGCTGCAAAGCGTTGTAAGTGCTTTTCTGTCAAAAACTGCCCAGCTTTCGGCACGACGTATGCAACCAGCATTGATATACCGTAATTTTCTGCTACATCACTACTTTCTATACGTGTAGTTTTAATTGCCTTAACTGCATTCGTCTGTACTCCTGGATGTTGAGCAAGTATCATTTCAATGGCTTCTATTTCTATGCGCTTGCCCCGAATTTTTACCTGATGATCAGACCTACCTGCATAGTGTATTAATCCAGGATGATCGGCATCTTCATAAACAACATCGCCCGTTTTATAAATTTTGCCCACACCAAACGGGTTATCCAGAAAACGAGAACTGGTAATTTCAGGTTTGTCGAGATAGCCTTTGGCTACTCCCATCCCGCCTACATATAGCTCACCTTTTTCACCAGGCCGACAAAGTTGAAGTTCTTCATCAAGAACATATAGCTCTACATTTGGCAGTGCATAACCAATAGGTAGATTAATATCCTGTGGCTGAAACTCGTATATTGTACAGCAAACAGTAATTTCTGTTGGCCCGTAAGCATTGAAAAAGCGAGTTTGGGGTGATATCCAAGCTTGAGCAAGCGAGACAGGACAAACTTCACCACCTACCACAACCATACGTAAATCAGTTAAGTGATTGCGGAAAGGTGTGAGTGTTGCAAGTACAGAAGGAGATAACATCACCCAATGCACCTGATGTTTTGTGATGAAGTTTGCCAAGAGTTGTCCAGGAAGCATTTGCTCTCTTGCACCTAATACCAAAGTTGCTCCACCACATAATGCTGTGAAGATTTCCCAAACTGCGGCATCAAAACTGATAGAAGCAAACTGAAGCAAGCGCAAGCCCGGTGTGATATTAAAAGTGCTACAACTAGCTTCTGCAAGATTGAGCAAACCTTGATGGGTCAACATTACGCCTTTAGGTATACCAGTGGAGCCAGATGTATAAATTATATATGCCAATTGCTCAGACTCTACGGGGTCTAACGCAAAGGACGTGGTTAAAGGTTGCCAGACAGTAGGAGTGTCTAAAAAACACATTTTTCCATCCAAACCACTCTGCCGCATAGCTGGCTCAAGGTCAAAAGCAAACTTTTGCTGTGTCAAAATTGTAGTTAATTTAGCATCAGCAATCATATAGCTGAGTCGCTGACGAGGTAAATCAGGATCAAGCGGTACAAACGCTGCACCTGCTTTTAAAATGGCACAGATTGCAACAATCATTTCAAAAGAAGGTTCAATACAAAGTCCAACTAAACTGTTAGGTTGTAGCCAACCTTGGGCTGTTAAGTATTGAGATAACTGTTCTGTCCGTCGCTGCAACTCACCATAACTAAACTGCTGATCTTCTACAATGACAGCCAATTCATCTTGATATTGCTGAAAAACCAAATCGATTAAAGAAACAACAGTTTTAGGAGTAGAAAATTTTTGAGTATTCATTATATTTACAGATTCGTTTTTGGTCAGAAAATGCGAGATTAAATATGGGTAGATGACATTGATAAAACTAAAAATCAAGGTATTTACTGGGATGGTGGAAAATTCGACATATTAGGATATCTGTTTTTTCAGTTGTTCCTTTGAGATGTTAGAGCAGTACAAGATTGAGTATGAGCATAAATTATGTATTAACTAACTACATACTTAAAGGTACAAGGAACAAATGAATCTCATTAGATATCAAGGTATTGTTATTCAAAATTTATTTACTAACAAGCAGTCATCTTCAAAAGAGATAGGTTTGATAATTGATAGCAAATTTGTAGTAACCCAGACTCATTCTCAAATGAATAACTCTAGATGTTAGATATTCATTCAGCAATTTAATGTAAGGTTTTTTGAATCTAGCTGGTGAGATGCTCATCTAAAGTTCCGGGAATAAGAATATGAAGCTAGAAATTTATCTTGACATAGCTGGTATTAAATATCCAGATAGTAATTCAAATCTTTAACTTTATAAAGCAACTATTTTAAATACTTATGCAAAGATATTTAAGTAGTTGATAAATAATTACTTTGATATCTATTGCTTGCTAAATAAAGGTTTGAATCAATCTTTAATGAGTAATTTATTTTGTCTAAACAATTTATCAGCAAACAAATATTGTAATTTTAAATTCTTAAGTATTTGTACTTAAGTATGTTAAAAATTTAACTATTTTACTGGTGCGTGTTAAAAATTTAACTTTTTAATGATGTGAATTACGTACCAGGGTTATCTGTAAATAAGGGGTATAAGGGTTTTAAACACCTACACATGCCACTTGGCTGAAGTAGGGAAACCATAGGCTGGGCTTTTTCCTGAAGCTATATGGCATTTATGCAACACCCCACTAACTTGCTTAGACTTGTTTGCTGAGTGTAGTCATCAATTTTAGTAGGTATAACTGGGAATACTTAATTGAGGAGAGATTGTGAATTAGGGCTGAAGCACCAAGATTGTCTGTGGAGATTGGTTTTCAGTCTCACTCCGTAAGTCCTATGAATGTCAAGAATGAGGAGAAAATTGTGAGTCTACCAGTTACAGTAACCTTTATGCTTGCTGATTGGGTTGTTAAAGGTTTAGCAAATGGAACATTAGAACGAGTTGGCGGTGTAATTCGAGAAGTCGGAACTAAACAGGTTGTTACTTGGTTAAGAGAGATAACTGGACAACCTGCTCAAGTTAATAAGTCTGATAATTTGCTCAATCTGATTTTTTCAGGAGCTAATCTTGTTACTACAGGGGTTAATAAGGCGAATTAAAGCCTAACTTACGCATTAAACTGATTTTAAATTTCTATAAGTTTAGCCTAACCTTTGTTGGGTTATGCTTCGCTTTACCCAACCTACCAATCTAAATGACTATTGCGCTTAAATTTCACCTAATCATGTTATTTTATTCAGATTATCGGGAAATATTAAATTAGATTGTTGAGAATAAAATGGAGATGATAATGACTGATTTATCTAAATTAAAGTGGAGTAAAAACGTAAATTATCAAGGTGATAAAAAAATATACTGGGATTATAAAATAGACGAAACATCAAAAATATTTATCTTGCATTGGAAAAAGGGAGGTGAAGCTAATGCAGAAAAGCCAGAGGAAGGTGATCTCCTGATTATTAGGCAACACGCCCATGTAACGCATGTTGTTCAATTTTTTAATGACACTGTTTATGATGATGGTTCTGGCTATGACTTTAGCATTGGTCGTTTAGTTCAAATAATTTGGAAGGCAAATGATTTGAAAAATCTTTCCCACACAAGTGATTTAACAAATATTCCACATAACAAAGAAATATTTGGCTGCTCAATTAATTTTCCTCCAGACGGAAAAGCTCATTATTTAGCAAATAACAATGATTTTAATGAACATTGGAACAAGCATGGCGGATTACCTGGATTTCAAAATTATATTACAGGTGTATTGGCTGAGAAAGGAGAATGGCTAAAACCTTTAATCAAGTTAAAGTAGATTCACTGATTTTCCATGATACATAAAAAGAGGCGAACTCAATTCGCCTCTAAATAATTAAGTATTTCAAAACCAAATTTTAAATCTTCGCTTCTTCTCTGACTAACTTATCCCAACCCAAGTCTTTCAAATTATTATTGCGACGCAGTGGACGAGTTACCAATTCTAAAATGTCACGGGCATTGCTAAAACCATGAATCTGAGCAAAGGTAAACTCTACTGACCACTTGGTATTAATGCCGCGTGCTTCTAATGGGTTAGCGTGAGCCATTCCAGTAATTACTAAGTCGGGTTTTAACTCATAAATGCGCTGCACTTGGTTGTAATTATCTGGTTTTTCGACAATCTTGGGTAAAGGTACACCCATTTCTTGACAAGATTGCTCTAACATTGCCAATTCTGCTGCTTGGTAACGCTTATCCATGTAAGGAATGCCAACTTCATGGACTGTCATTCCACAACGTACCAAGAACCGCGCTAAGGAGACTTCTAGCAGGTTATCACCCATGAAGAATACAGACTTGCCACGAATTAGTTTTACGTAGTCTTCTAAGCCTGCCCAGATTTGTGCTTCTCGTTCTTCTAGTCCTTTGGGTGTAATGCCAAACACTGAGCAAATTTTCTCTATCCAGGCGCGAGTTCCATCAGGGCCGATGGGGAAGGGTGCGCCAATTAATTTGCATTTGCGGCGACGCATTAAGGTGGTAGCTGTGCGGCTGAGGAAGGGGTTAACACCTGCAACGTAATATCCTTCTTCTAGCACGGGTAGTTCTGTGAAGCGTTTAGCTGGTAGCCAGCCAGAAACTTTGATGCCTTGTTTCTTTAATTCTAGGGTTAACTGGGTAACAACTGGATCAGGGAGGGAGCCGAAAAGAACTAGAGGTGGATGATCTACGTATTCTGATTCTTCTTGAACTACATCTTCTTTTTTCTTACCAAAGTTGAGCAGTTTTTGAATGGCGTTGCGCTCGTTTTTCTCATTTTCGGTTACGGGCGCTTGGGTAGGACAGCGATGTGCCATTGCCGCTAAAACAGTGTCTTCACCTTGGGTAAAAGCGTAATCTAAACCGTTGGCACGGGCGACAACAATGGGAATGCCTATTTCGCTTTCTAACTTGGGTGCTAAACCTTCCAAGTCCATTTTGATAATTTCTGTGGTGCAAGTGCCAATCCAGACAATTACACTGGGGTTGCGATCGCGTTTTATTTGCTCACACAACCGCTTTAATTCTTCATAGTCATTTAACTGTGCTGAAATATCACCTTCTTCTAACTCTGCCATTGCATAACGGGGTTCAGCAAAAATCATCACCCCCATTGCATTTTGGAGAAAATAGCCACAGGTTTTTGTCCCAATCACCAAGAAGAAGCTATCTTCAATCTTTTGGTACAACCACGCCACGCAGCTAATCGGACAGAAGGTGTGGTAATTCCCAGTTTCGCACTCAAAGTTTAAAGCTTCTGGTTGTTGCGCGACAGTCATTTTGGTTTTCTCCCCTTGTAATTTAAAGGCAGATGAATGTAGGGTCAGCAATAGGAAGAGTTGGGGAGTGAATAAGTAGTGAGAGGATGATCATACCCTACTCTCTACTGCTTACTCCCTACTCCCTACTCTGTACAGCACAGTGAGCAATCCCTAAATTCAACTGAAACAGTAACTATTAACTGTTGGGGAAGAGACGGGCAATTTCTGAGTCATCAAAAACACCAGTTGGTAATTCTTCCCCTAGAAAATCATTATTTTCTTCACCCTTTTGCAATCCGGTTTCATCACCCCAAACATCAGACAAAACATCATTAAAAGCGTTTTCATCTGGTGGGTTTAAGTCGCCGAGAATTTCTTCATCTAGTTTGGTTGCTGATGTGGTGTCACTTTTAAAGGAAACATCGCCAAAATCATCAGTCTCAAGTGCGTTCGTCGAAGACGTTGCCAAAGGCATCGCAGCTTGAGGCTCATGTTTGCCGTTCTGTTCATTAGACAAGGAAACATCATTTAATTCTTGGTTGGGTTCCTTATCCTTTAATTCACTAGCATCTAAACCAAAACCGTTGAGATGAGAAATTGCTAAGGTTTCATCATCAACATTGTCATCTGGCAGCACAATTGTTGACTCTTCTTGGTTTGTCTCTGGTTCAACTGGAGGATTACTCAAGCGATTACCAAGGACAATGTCTGGGTCAAAATGCAGTTCCAACACTTCAATTAAGGTGTCAGCATCAGCATTCAATTTGGAAAAGGGCATCATCAACTGCGCTAGTTTTGGTTCTAGCGCGTTCACAACTCCCAGGATGAGGTAAGAAGGTGGTCGCTTGCCGCCATCGGGGGTATACACTGACTCGACTTCCATGTGCAAGGTAATCCAGTCACGGTTAACCTGGAAGAACTGCAACCACTTTTGTCTAATTGAATCTGTAAAGCTACTAAAGAAAGCCATATTTGTCCCTCATCCTGAGAACTTGGTGATTTATACAATCATCAAGTCTAATTCCTCTTCTGAATTAGGAACCTGTGGTTTACGCGGATTTAGATAAAAATCAGACAACAAAGAGAACAATTCGCGATCGGGAGCGTCGTTCGGTACTACTCCCTCTGGTCTTGCCAAAATTTGGTCAGCAATGTTGAGGTAATAGTCGCAAACGTAGTTCAGGGAAGGATCTGACTCTGCCATTTCAAATAATGTCTTACCTTTGACGCGAGAAACGCGGATATCTTCAATTAAAGGTAAAACCTCTAGAACAGGCATGGGGACTGATTCTACATATTTATTAATCAAGTCACGCTTTGATGTCCGATTGCCAATTAAACCAGCTAAACGCAATGGGTGAGTCCGGGCTTTTTCTCTGACGGAAGCGGCAATTCGATTTGCTGCAAATAAAGCATCAAAGCCATTATCAGTAACAATCATGCAGTAATCTGCATAGTTTAAAGGAGCCGCAAAGCCACCACAAACTACGTCACCCAGCACATCAAATAAAATTACATCGTATTCATCAAAGGCGTTGAGTTCTTTCAGTAATTTTACGGTCTCCCCAACTACGTAGCCACCACACCCTGCACCCGCAGGAGGGCCGCCAGCTTCTACGCAGTCAACACCGCCATAGCCTTTGTAAATGACATCTTCTGGCCAAACATCTTCGTAGTGATAATCTTTGGACTGGAGAGTGTCGATAATTGTCGGAATCAAAAATCCAGTCAGGGTAAAGGTGCTGTCGTGTTTCGGGTCGCAACCAATTTGCAGCACTTTTTTGCCCCGTTTGGCTAAAGCGACAGATATGTTACAGCTAGTTGTTGACTTGCCAATACCGCCTTTTCCGTAGACTGCTAGTTTCACTGTTATTTGCCTCTTATAGTTTTTTGTCAAACTTTTGGCTCAAACATTGGCCTTCACCTAGCCGCCGATGGCAATGTGTGAGGTAGTTGAGTGTCATTATTGACGAAATTGCATAGAAAATAAAGGGGGCATAAATCTAAAAAATGAAGTAAAAAGGTTTATTAGCTAATAATAATTTATTTTTGATTTTAAAATATCTAAAAAATCTTTATTAATTCTAAAAAATTGTTTTTTAAAGATTTTATTTATTTATTTATATAAAAATAGTTACAATAAACAAAAATATTCAAACTCCCTTGGCATAAGGTTTTTATTGAATCTTCTCCTTTTAATGCCTAATCGATATGGGCGTAGGGTTGGCAGTGGAGAGGAAAATCCCTAACCCAATGTGATGAGTAGCAATACGAGTTTTTTAGAGCGCAAATTAGCCTTGTTTAGCCACTCAGTAGACTATCTCAAGGCTAATTTTTAACGCTCGATACTGCATTTGTGAAAAATTATAAAATTAAGGCTTTTGACTAAAAATTTTGGTAATTTGAGTACTTATACTCAGTCAATAATGCTAAAATCTGACCCTTCACCCCTCAATAAACTTAGAACCGCTATAAATCGCTTCCATTTCTTGTAATGATTGCCAGCCAGCCAGCCACTGAGAACGGTCTTGTAACAGTTTGGCGTTAATCCAGAAACGAACATTAGGGTCACAGGATGCAACCATTTCCGCATAAACCCACTTACCTTGATTTTTGCGGTTAGCGACTTGAAAGTGTCTCCAACCGTCTACTTTTTTCTGTGCTGTCCACTTAGAGCCTACCAAGTAGGGAAATTTTTGCTTTTTGCTCATTGGTCAATGGTCAAGGGTCAATAGTTAAAATTATGCTGTATTTCCTTCTCTATAAAATTCAGGATTTACCCACAAAGTTGGTCTGTGAAGATTGGGTATGAGGGTTGTGAATAAGTACACTGTTCGGCTGACGCTCACGACGAAACTCCTCAGCCTTCTCAAAACCCTTGGTTTTTGATCTCACTGCGTAAGTCCCACTCAATTGAGAATCAACAAGGTTATTGACTTATTTTTGTTTAAGCTGTAGTTTCATTATTGTACTTAAATACGACATCCCGATAGATATGCAGTAGTTTAAGCAGATGAGACCAATATTTAAATTTAAGTAAGTCGGTAAAAATAAACGGAACTAGGTAATACAGTGTCAATTTGTCTTAAATTTTGACAGATGATATGGACGTGTTAGCGGCTAGTCAGATGAAAATGCCTAAAGGCCAATTCACAAGTTAGGGCAAATGACGAATTTAACTAGTTAATTTTATTTAGATCCGACCTACTTAGCTTTTTATCAAAAGTTCGGTTTTTAGCAATTATTAATATTGTTCTTAATCTGCGTAAGCTTTATGCAGTATGAGCTTGTATAAAGTTTAGTTTGAATTTTAATTTGTTTTTTTGAGCGGTAAATACTATTTTGAAACACTTTGGATGTTTTTAATGAAAAGTGCAATTTAGTTATTGCTGCCGAGCCGAAGTCATAGTTTTCAGAATGTTTAAGTCAAGGAAAAGTTTTTTAGGGTTGTGGTTAATTACGGGAGTAGCGATCGCACTCTCACTCATCACGCCTCCAGCCTTTGCCACTAGTTCCAATTCCTGTCCGCCAGAAATGGTGATGATTCCCGGTGGCACATTCACGATGGGATCTGATAATTCCGGTTATCTAGAAGAACTCTCCGCACAAGAAGTCAAAGTTAGTTCCTTTTGTATTGATAGATATGAAGTAACTAACGCCCAATTTGCAGCCTTCGTCAAAGCAACAGAATATGTCACCATTGCCGAGCGTCCTTTACCCAAAGAACAGTTTCCTGATTTGCCAGATGAACAGAGATTACCGGGTTCTCTGGTGTTTGAAATAGCCCAACCAGGCGCAAAGTATTTAAGTTGGTGGCATTGGCAGACTGGGGCGAATTGGCAACATCCTTTTGGAGGGGAAAGTGCCATCACAAATCAAGATAACTATCCAGTCGTGCATATTGCCTACGCAGATGCCCTAGCCTACGCCCAATGGGCAGGTAAATCACTCCCGACAGAAGCGCAATGGGAATATGCGGCTCGTGGTGGTTTAGATAATGCAACTTATACCTGGGGCGACCAGTATTCCGCAAAAAAAGCCAACACTTGGCAAGGCATTTTTCCCTTTTTTAATACTAAAAAAGATGGTTATGTCGGTATTGCACCCGTTGGTTCCTTTCCACCTAACGGTTATGGTCTGTACGACATGACAGGTAATGTTTGGGAATGGACGAGTGATTGGTTTCAACCGGGACACAACCACAAAACCCACACGCTCAATCCCACAGGCCCGGAAACAAGCTTTGACCCGAATAAACCCACAGAAATTGCTCTACATGTTATCAAAGGTGGGTCTTATTTGTGTGCGCCTAACTATTGCAGTCGCTTCCGTCCGGCGGCGCGAGAATCTCAAGCACCTGATACGGGAACAACTCATATTGGGTTTCGCTTAGTAATGAATTTGACTACAGAAAGGATGCAGAATGAAGTTTAAATCCAAGCATTGGGAATTGTTCAGAGAAATAGCAAAGGCGATCGCTTTATCTTTGCTCATCACTTTGTTGATGGTCAATAGCCCCGCCTTTGCAGCTACATCAGAAGTTTTACCCGTTCCCTTGCCAGAGTTCAAAGGTAAAATTGGCCTCACCTATAAAGAATCACAACCAGACTTTCCCCAACCCATCACCGCCCCAGCCAAAGCCCCCAACGTCTTGCTAGTAATTCTAGATGATGTCGGTTTTGGACAAGCCAGCACCTTTGGCGGCCCGGTGGATACGCCTAACCTAACTCGCCTTGCCGAAAGAGGATTACGCTACAACCAATTTCACACCACAGCTTTGTGTTCGCCTACCAGAGCAGCTTTGTTAACTGGACGCAATCATCATTCAGTCAATACAGGGGTAGTGGAAGAATTAGCTACAGGTTATCCTGGCTACACAACAATTCTGCCCAAGAGTGCCGCCACCGTTGCCGAAATCCTGCGACAAAATGGCTACAACACCGCAGCTTTTGGGAAATGGCACAATACACCAGACTTTGAAACCAGTGCCGCCGGGCCTTTTGATCGCTGGCCTACAGGGTTAGGATTTGAGTATTTTTACGGCTTCCTTGGTGGTGATACTAATCAGTGGAGTCCCGCTTTGGTCGAAAATACCAAACGTGTAGATAAACCCAACAAGCCAGATTATCACCTGACACCTGACTTAGTAGACCATGCGATCGCCTGGATTCGCAATCAACAATCCATCGCGCCAGAAAAACCCTTTTTCGCTTACCTCGCCACCGGAGCCACCCACGCACCCCACCACGCCCCCAAAGAGTGGATTGAAAAGTACAAAGGCAAATTTAACCAAGGCTGGGATAAATTACGCCAAGAAACCTTTGCCCGTCAAAAACAACAGGGTGTAATTCCTGCCAACGCCCAACTTACACCCCGCCCCCAAGAATTGCCAGCGTGGGATTCCCTCTCCGCCGAACAGCAAAAACTCTATGCCCACATGGCTGAAGTATTTGCTGGATTCTTAGCACATACAGATTATGAAGTCGGCAGATTAATTAATGCCGTTGACCAACTCGGTGAACTAGATAACACCTTAGTTATTTATGTCGTTGGAGATAACGGTGCGAGTGCCGAAGGTGGTTTAACAGGTAGCGTCAACGAACTGCAAGTTTTCAACGGTGTACCCGAAAATCTCCAACAACTACTAGCTGCTTATGATGACTTGGGTAGCCCCAAAACCTTCAACCATTTTCCGGCGGCTTGGGCTTGGGCAGTTAACACGCCTTTCCAATGGACAAAGCAAATCGCCTCTCATTTTGGCGGGACTCGCAACCCCTTGGTAATTTCCTGGGGTGACAATATCAAAGACCAAGGTAGTATTCGCAGTCAATTTCATCATGTAATTGATATTACCCCCACCATTTTAGAAGTAGCGGGAATTGCTATCCCCAAAGAAGTTAATGGTGTCAAACAACAAGCGATCGAAGGTACTAGCCTTGCATACACCTTTAACCAAGCTGATGCGCCCTCCCATCGAGAAACTCAATACTTCGAGATGCTGGGCAACCGAGCAATTTACCATGAAGGTTGGGTAGCAGCTGCGCGTCATGGTCGCTTACCTTGGGAACGGACGGTAAAAGGCAGCTTTGAGACAGATGAGTGGGAACTGTACAACATTGCAGAAGATTTCAGCGAAGCGAAGAATCTAGCCAAGCAAAACCCCCAGAAGCTAGAAAAACTGCAAAAGTTGTTTTTAAAAGAAGCCCGCAAACATCAAGTATTACCGTTAGACGATCGCATCGCCGAAAGATTTGATGTTAAAATTCGCCCCAGCCTCACCAAAGGACGCACCACTTTCACCTACTATCCTGGTACAGTGGGCATTCCCGAAGGTAGCGCCCCCAATCTCAAAAATCGCTCTTTCAACATCACAGCTAACGTAGAAATTCCTGAAAATGGTGCTGAAGGTGTCCTTTTAACCCAAGGTGGACGCTTTGCTGGTTGGAGTTTCTTCCTAGAAGATGGTAAGCCCACATATATTTACAACTACGCCAATGCTGCCCGTTACATCATCCAAGCCCCAGAAAAGTTACCTCCTGGTAAATCTACACTCCGATTTAGCTTTGATTATGACGGTGGTGTCGGTGCAGGTGGCATCGGCAAACTTTTCATTAACGACCAACAGGTAGCCGAAGGACGCATAGAAAAAACCATCGCTTACCGTTTAGCCCTAGACGAAACTTTTGATATTGGCAGAGATACAGGTACTCCAGTTGTAGATAGTTATCAAGTACCCTTTGCTTTTACTGGTAACTTACAACAAGTCAGTTTGGAGTTGAAGTAATAGAGAGTGGGAGTAGGGAATGGGGAGTAGGGAGTAGTGGTTCGGCTACGCTCAGTACAAGTTCGCTCACTAACTGTGATTGGGGAATGGGCTTTAATACAACTCGAATCTTTGTCTTCTTTTGCTATTCCCTGTTCTCTGTTCCCTATATAGCAGTCCTAAATCATTTGTAAAATTTCTATATCTTTTTCTTCTTTCTTACCTTTGCGTCCTTGGCGGTTCGTTTCTATATCTATGTTTTTCACGACTCATTTAGGATTGCCATATCCCTAAATATTTTATTCTGCACGATGAATTAAATCATGAATGAACTATTAGTATTAACTGACAAGCTTGCACTGTTCACATTCATTGTTTGCACTATGTTGGGTGCAGGTTTAAGTTTAACGCTACAACAAATTTGGGAACCTCTTCGCAGTCCCCGGCTCGTTGTGTCATCTCTGCTGGCGAATTTTGTTTTAGTGCCACTTTTTATCTATTTGCTAGTACAAATAGTACCTCTAAGTGAACCGTTAAAAGATGGTTTACTAGTGATGGCAGTAGCATCAGGGCCGCCAGCTTTGCCGAAACTGGCTCAAATAGTTAAAGGCAATATTGCCTTTTCTGTAGGATTAATGATGCTGTTGATGCTTGGCACTATTTTTTATATGCCGATTGTACTACCATTAGTGGTGCAAGGTGTAGAAATTAACTCTTGGGATATTGGCAAACCCTTGTTATTGCTGATGGTTAGCCCATTAGTAATTGGATTATTGATCAAAGCTAAATTTAATGCGATCGCTCCCATTATCCAGCCAATTTTTTTCAAGTTATCTAGTGCTGGATTACTTTTAGGTCTGGTAGTCAGACTATTTATTCATACTAACGATATCATCACATTATTAAAAACAGGTGCAATCTTTGTTTGTGCGGTCTTTATTATTTTCTCCTTTAGCGTTGGTTATCTTTTAGGCGGCCCTGGAATTGATACCCAACGTGTGCTAGGTGTGGGAACTGCCCAACGCAATTTTGCCGCAGCATTATTAGTGGGTACGAGTAATTTTTCCGACCCTAATGTAGTGAGCATTATTATGGTGACGAGTCTATTAATGATGGTGATAGTTATTATTATGGGGCCAAAGTTTATCGAACTAGACCAAGTAACAAATGCAGAAATCAAACAGGTAGAGGTTTGATTTTAGGATGAGTGATGAGTAATAAGTAATGAGTAATGAGTAATGAGTATTTACTTATTACCCATTACTTATTACTTAAAGAATGCGAAAATAACTTTTCCACTGCAAATTTTACTCAGTCGGGAAAGGATTGGGCATGAATTTTTCACCTCTGAAAAGCTACAAAATCAGCAGCCTCACCCAATACCCTAGCTTTGTGCATTAATCCAGGTTATTTGTGAATGACAACAGGTGTTCCGACGGATGCCCAATTAAATAACCATTTAGCATGGTTCGGTGCGACATTGATGCAACCATGACTTACAGGTGTACCAAATTTTTTATGCCAGTAAGCTCCGTGGATTCCGTAGTTACCTTGGTAAAACATTGCATAGGGTACGTTGGGAACGTCATAATCTCTACCACGCATTCGGGTTGATTTATGTTTTGACTGAATTGTAAAGCTACCAGTACGTGTGGGAGTGGACTTTTTGCCTGTGGAAATAGTAACTGCGTAAACAGCTTTTCCGCCTTCCCAGGCTGTTAATCTTTGAGTTGCAAGATTAACTTGTATCCAGCGTTGGTCGGATTTTTGTAAGGTTTGGATGTTTTGTTTAATTGTCTCGTTTTTGGAACTGGCTGTGACTGTATTTGTGCAAACACCAATCACACTCAAACATACTGCTGCACCAATCACTAATTTTTTGAAGTGGTGCATCGGGTGAGAATCAATCAGACTTTTCATGATGTATGCACTTTTACCAGGTAGTCTTAAGAATTTTTTCCTTTTTACTTTGTAGCCTAAAAAATCAGTAGATGTGTATTTTGCTACGCTAAATTCTGCATCAGGTTGCTGGCAGATTGAGTGATCGCTTGCCAATTTTCTGCTGCTACCAACTGTTTTGGAAATAATTCACTACTTAAGCCCACAGCAACAGCCCCAGCTTGGATAAATTCGGAAGCATTTTCTAGGCTGACTCCACCTGTAGGAATTAAAGGAATATGACCCAAGGGAGCCTGTAAACTTTTGATATAACTGGCTCCGCCTACTGCTTGCACAGGAAAAACTTTCACACAACTAGCACCTTGATGCCAAGCTGTGACAATTTCTGTAGGAGTCAACGCCCCTGGAATGATTGGCACATCTTTAGCGACTGCGGCGTGAATCATGTCGATATCAATATGGGGTGAAAATAAGAATTGCGCCCCAGCCGCGATCGCATCTTGTAACTGCTGCACGTTGAACAGTGTACCTGTCCCAATTAGACAATCTGGTAATTTCATCCGTAATTTAGCGATCAATTCTGCGGCGCGTTCGCTAGTCCAGGTAATCTCAATTAGCTGCATTCCTCCAGATGCTACCGCCATCGCCATTTTTTCTCCTATTTCGATTTTGGGCGCACGGATAACTGCGATCGCTCTGTTTTTTCGCAACTGTGATAACCAAACTTGATTAGACATTCTCGCTGGGACAAACAAGGCTTGAAAATATGTACTACCAGCGTGACACATTCTAGAGGCAGGAGGCACTCCGGCAAAGCCGGAGAAGTCAAAAGTAAAAAAGCAAAAGTCAAAAGTATTCTTCATTTTTGCATTTTGACTTACCGCTATGCGGTTGAGGCAGGAGGCAAATCAGCATATACCTCTTCTACTCCCCACTCCCCACTCCCTGACAGGTGTAGGTTTTTTACGTTATGCCCCAAAAACCTTGATTTAGGGTGTAGGGGTGTAAGGGTGTGAGGGGGGTGGAACTCTGATTAAATCGTGATTTTTAGAGTCGCTACTCATCACTCTGTTAAAAACCTACACTTGTGAGCTCCCCACTCCCCCCTCCTTACTCCCCACTCCCTATTCCCCACTCCCCAGCTACGAAAAAAGGACTGGATAAACCAGCCCTTTTTTGTAATTATTTAATTTGTTTATTTTAATAACGGGATTTTTTGTTTTTGAGTTTTTGTTTTTTACGCCGTTTTTCAGAAGTGGCAACTGCCATATCTACCGGATAACCAACAACAGGAATTACTTGATATTTGCGCTCATCTTCTAAGTTTCTCAGTTCTGTGTAATCTACCCAATGGATACAATCAACCGGACAAGTGTCAATTGCTTCTTGGATGACTTCTTCCGCGTCCCCGTCTTGGCGAATTACGCGCGATCGCCCGTAATCTGGTTCAATGTAAAAAGTATTTCGCGCAACATGAGCGCAGTGTTTACAACCAATACAGGTGATTTCGTCAACATAAACACCCTTTTGGCGTAACACTCCACCCAACTCCGGCTCTAAACCAGAACGTTCTGGGTTATCCCGCAAAAAACCCCCTAATTCTGGTTCCAAACCGGAACGATTATCTTCCTGTTCCTCCGGCGAAGGCAGAAAATCAGCCATTACGCACTCCAGCGTTGTACTACTAAGCGAATAGAACCGTCTGCATTTTTTTGTTGTTCAGCAACTTGAAAACCAGCCAATGCAGTTTCCTTAACCACTGTTTGGTAAGCATAACGTTGGGTGACTTGGCGCAAGAAACCATCTACAGACAGATTTTGTTGCCAGTACTGCAAGTCAGCTACTAATTCGTATTCTTTGCCATTCCATCTAAAGCCGATGTCATAGCCATTTTCCTGCTCAATGGTGACTTCCGCAGGATGGGTTTGACCGCGATAGCCACGTACCTCGCGGGGGCCTGGTTTCCAGTCGATGCCCAAATCGGTTAGCGCATCTTTTAAAGAATCAAGGTTACGGATTTGAGTCTTAATTTGGCTAAAGTGTGACATGGTGGTTGTAAATCAACGACAATAAACTGTTAGAAAACTTACCATTCGCTGTAAGTAGCTTGCGTATTCGCCTGATTCGATTGGTGTAACTGATTGGCGAAATATTCTGAGGTTGGCTCTTGATTAAGTACTTGCCCCAGCTGTGCTTCTATTGCCTCTGTTACTTCAGCACAAGAAGCACCCACAATGCCAGTGACTTTCTCTTGTACCCGACCGTCTGGATAAATTATGAATTCTAATGTCTCCATGCTTTTGGCCAACCACGATAGTAAGCTTGGACTGTACCCCCTAGCACAATGCTAAGAATCCTGTCCAGGGAACATTGTTACTTAGACACAAACTTGCCATTTTTTAACTAATGTTCCATCTCTCAATATAAATATCTCAGAAAATTTACAAAAGTTATTATTTTAATAAGTCATTACATCTGTCATTAGTTAGTCTCTCTTAACCTTCTAGAATAGTCAAGTTTAAAATTAAGTTAGTTAATTCAGGGATAAAAGCCTGTCAAACCAACACTCTTCGGTAGTATAGCTAGATCAGTCAGTCACAAAACTATGCAATTTATTGAAAAAGTTTATCATTATGATTAGATAAACCCTATTCTTCCTGTAGGGTGATATGGCAGGTAAGGGACTTCTAATTAAAATAGGACTTACGCAAAAAACGAAAAAGTAGGGTTTTAGAACAGGGTGCGGGGGTATGAGGGTGTAAGGGTGTAAGTATTCAAAACCCCTTACGCCCCATACCCTTTCACCCCCGCACCCAATCCCTACAGACAATTTTGGTGCGTAAGTCCTGTAAAAAATAACCGCTCTTTCCTACTCCCCACTCCCCACTTTCTACTCCTAACCGGTAAAGATAATTTCAAAAATCAAACCTAATTACTATATTTATGGCAACTGCTTCTCTTACCGATTCTCTAGTTCCTAACCCTGTACCAAAATCGGCAATCATTCGTTTAGAAAATATCTTTAAAACCTACGGTAGTGGCGAAACTGAAGTCAAAGCACTGAACAATGTCAACTTGACCATCAACGAGGGCGAGTATTGTTCAATTATGGGGCCTTCTGGTTCAGGTAAATCCACAGCCATGAATATTATCGGCTGTTTAGACCGCCCCACAGACGGACATTACTATTTAGATAACGTTGATGTTGCCCAAATGGATGATAAAGCTTTGGCACATATCCGCAACAAAAAATTGGGGTTTGTCTTTCAACAATTCCATCTATTACCCCAACTGACAGCCTTAGAAAACGTGATGTTGCCAATGGCTTATGCTAATGTTAACCCCACAGAAAGACGCGATCGCGCCGTTGTCGCCTTAACCAGAGTTGGTTTAGAAAAGCGCCTAAACAACAAACCAAATCAACTCTCAGGAGGACAACAACAAAGAGTAGCGATCGCCCGTGCTATTGTCAACCGTCCCGTCGTTCTCCTCGCCGATGAACCCACAGGCGCACTTGACTCTCGCACCACCCAAGAGGTACTAGACATTTTCACCGAATTAAACGCCAGTGGGATCACCGTAGTCATGGTAACTCACGAACCAGATGTCGCCCGACAAACTCAGCGCATTGTTTGGTTCCGCGATGGTGAAATCATACACTCTCATCTCACACCCAATGATTTGACTCACTTGGCTGGTTAGAGGTTAGAGGCTAGAGGTTAGAGGCTAGAGGTTAGTACAACAAGGCAAAAGTAAAAAGGCAAAAGGAAAAAGAAAGAATAACGATACCACAAGCCTTTTAGCAATTTTTTATGGTCTGTTTATTTACGCCGACCTGTACTAGAGGTTAGAGGCTAGGAAAGGTATTAATTTTGAGATATTGAAGTTACGCCACTACAGGCTTTTTATCTAACCTCTAGTCCCCAGATCCTAGCCTCCCCTCTACATACATTATTTCGCATTGTTCTTTTTATCTAGCCTCTAGTAGTCTGCCAAGAGAACTTTGTGTGGTGGCTGGCAGAGGGGCAGGGTAGAGAGTACCTTCATTCCCCCCTGCTCCCCTGCTCCCTTACAGGGTCTACACAGCAATATTGGGTTGGTGGACTACTAGCCCCTAGCCCCTAGCCTCTTTACAGACTGGAAGTTTTACCAGTTTCTGCTTGTGTTTCAATGGGTTGGACATCACTGTAGCCCATTTCACCCGCTATGGTTCTAAAAACTGACATTTGTGCTTCAAAATCTAATCCTTCAATTTGAGACAGCAAATCATTAATTGCATTACCAGTTTCGTAATCATCAGGAAAATCAACTACTGTATCACCCATTGCTACTGCCCAAACATACCAAACTAATAATTGATTATTTTCTTTTAATGCACCATAGGCGCGGGAATATTCTGTGTCTTTGCGGTTAACTATATCCCGCATTACATTTAATTGTGCTTCCTCAGAAAGTTGTAAATAATCATTTAATAAAAGCGGTGCTAATTCTGGTTCAGCAGCAGCCGGAGCCGCAGGAGTAATAGAGTCACCCATGTTTTCATAAACCAGATAAAACCATGCTAATTTAGCATCAGTATCTAACTTATTAAAAGCTTTTACCACACTTTGGGTTGCGTTGCTTAATGCTTGAGTAGCATTATTTTCGTAATTTGCAGTCATGATTTATCACCAGGAAATTAACATATCAAACTAAGAGTTAACAAGGTTTTGTAATTACAATCTCCCTCCCAGAGAAAGACTTATTTTAATAGAGGATTAAAACTTATCTCTGTCTTGTAATAGAGGTAATAATCTCTCTCTAGGTGGCAGTAATTCATAAATTTACCTTGATACAATCGCCCCAGAATTTAATCAAATTACACAAGGTGTTAAATTATGGCTGATACAATAAAACCCAATCCTAATGAAGCTACTACCCATGATGCACAATTAACAGCCGAAAATATGGCTAGTGGCGAGGAAAAATTACAAAAAGTCGATTTTGATGCTGATTACGCAGCCGCACAGCAGTTTAGCATCAGTGAAATAGATCGCACTCCCGAAGGAGAAGCCGCCGCCCAAGCTGCAACTGCACCTAAATTAGAAATTCCCGAAGCTGAAGATAGAACCACTGAAGCACAGCCTACAGGGAACCCCGATGATTATTTAGAATTAGCTAAAGAAGTTGGGCGTTCTGATAATGAAGGCGTATCTAATGTTAGTGATGATTTAGTCAAACAAGCTATAGAAAAAGGTCAACCTAAAAAATAGCCATCTAAGGTATGAAGTATGAAGTATGAAGTGTGAAGTATGAATTGTTCTACTTTATCTTTCATACTTCATTTTTAATTTCATAGCCTTAGCCTCATAGATGAGGAAAGTATTGATTGCTGGAAGCATTGGGATTAATAGGTTTATACTTAGACATCTGCTAGATCACACAGGAAAATTAACAACAATTTTGAATAACATCTAGCAGTTCGCTAGGATGATTGATTAAAAAGTCAGGTTTTTGCTTTAATAAGACTTCTGGAGAGTTAAACCCCCAAGTGACAGCCACTACCTTAATATTGGCTTTTTTGGATGCTTCGATATCTCTAGTTTCATCACCAACGTAAATTACAGCTTGAGTTGAGAGTTGTTTTTGCTTTAATAAATTATTGATGATGGTTGTTTTGCCAAAAATTGTGACTCCAGAATAAATGAAATCAAATAGGTTATCTAATTCGTGGTTATTCAGAAAAGCTGTAACATTTTCTTTAGAGTTAGATGTGATAATTCCTAACTGATAACCATGATCTTTCAGTTCTGTGAGTGCTTCTTTAATTCCAGGAATTGGCTGAAATTCGTGAATTTTATTCTTGAGTTCTGATTTAACTTTTCTGAGGAGAAACGGAATCTTTAGGAGAGATACGCCTGAGTATTTAATAATTTCTCTAGAAGTTAAATTTCTCAAATGAGCGAGTTGTTCAGGAGTGATTTGTTTATAACCAAATTCTGTCGCTAAACGATTGGCAATACCAACAAGAGCATCTACTGTATCTGCAATTGTGCCATCAAAATCAAAAACGATTACTTTCTGAGTCATTATTTTGCCTAGATGCGTCAAGATTAGCACGGGCATTCCGTCTTAACATTTCTGGCTTAATCCGCCGCAACGCTGATGCCGGAAATTGTTGATCCCACTCCTCATCTGAGATTTTTGCTAATTCTATCAGCTTGGGCGCGATATTCCCAGGATAAGGTTGAAAATCTGCCACGTCGGTTGTCCGGGCAAATCGCTGATTCCAAGGACAAACATCTTGGCAAATATCACAACCTGCAACCCAGCCTTGCAAGTGTGGTGCGATCGCCTCTGGTAATTTTTCCCCCCGATTTTCTATTGTATGATACGCAATACAGCGATTAGCATCTACTACAAAGGGTTGCGTAATTGCACCAGTGGGGCAAGCTGTTAAACAACGAGTACAGCTACCGCAATGTTGTGTATGGGGGCGATCGCATTCTAGTTCTAAGTTGGTCACAATTTCCCCCAAAAATACCCAAGAGCCATACTCTCTGGTAATCACATTCCCATTTTTAGCAATCCAGCCAATTCCTGCTTTTTGCGCCCAGACTTTATCCTGCACAGGGCCAGTATCTGCATAGTACCTGGCTTTTACACCTTCACCCAGAGATTCTAACCAGCTATTTAGCTGCTTGAGTTTCTTGTGCATTACTTTGTGATAGTCTCGTCCCCAACCGTAGCGAGATATTTTGGCGTATTCTTCACCTTCGGGGCGTTGATGTGGAGTGTAATAATTCAGTGCCACACACACAAGCGATCGCGCTTCTGACATCACTAAACGAATATCTTGCCGCTTGGGATTATCCATCCACTCCATATCAGCGTGATAACCCAGTGCTATCCATGCTTGCAGTCTTTGAACTTCTGTATGATCTACCCCTTCTACAGCAGCAATTCCCACTTTGTGGAAGCCTAATTCTACAGCTTTTTCTTTGACTGCTTGGCTAGTTACAGAATTTTGATTCATGTGTTTGAGCTAAACTCTGCTCAAATTTTGGTTGCTTAATTATACACTCTACTGTCAAATCTGCCATAGAAAATTTGCCAGCCCACCTATTTGTAAATTTTATTTGCGGTTTGTAAATAAATGATGCAACATGGAAATGTCAGAGGCAAAGCCACAAAAAATACTGCAAACCTCTGACTAGATTCTCAGCACACTTAACTAATCAACTGTGGTGCCATCATGACATTCACTTCTGATTCAGCTTCAACCCGCTTCTCCAATGCTGTTAATTACAGCATCCAGGCTGTTGATGCCGTGACTTCCACCATTACCGTATTTCAAAACCTAAGTGTGGATGACCAACTAGCAGTGCTGTGGTATGCTTACACAGAAATGGGACGTTCTATTACACCAGCAGCTACAGGTGCAGCTCGTTTACAGTTAGCTGAAGGTCTACTGAATCAAATCAAGCAGATTTCCCACGCAGAGCAACTAAACTTTATGCGTGACTTGGTTGCCAAGAAAAATACTGCCCTCACTCGCTCTTATGGTATTTTGAGCAATAACACCAAGTTAGCTTTTTGGTATGAATTGTCAGAGTTAATGGTCAAGGGTTTTGTTGTACCAGTACCAAGCGACTACAAGCTTTCTCGTGATGGTGGACAAGTATTAGAAGCAATCAAAGAATTAGATTTTGGTCAACAAATTACTGTTCTTCGCAAAGTAGTTACTGAAATGGGTGTTGACCCTTTAGCTGACTAATCTGTGATATCCTCCCAACCTCAATGATTTGCCAAACACTGTTCCCAGATTTTTATCTGGGAACAAATTCTTTCTTGAGGAATAGTGCAAGTTAACAATCTACTTCAAAAGCAGCTTTTTTTATTTTTACTTTTATATTCAAATTAATTTTTAGTTAGCTTAATACTACTAATTTTATGAAAACTGCTGAATCTATAAGTGCAATTCAAATTGCAGGAATTACAGAACCTTGCATCTTAGATTATTTTGCCAGTCTCAATGCGGGTCAATTTCAACAAACAGCCGCACTGTTTTCTGAAGATGGTGTGATGTATCCGCCTTTTGAGTCTGGTATTGTGGGGAAAGATGCGATCGCAGCTTATTTACAACAAGAAGCCCAAGGACTTCAAGCCTATCCCCGTGAAGGAATTATTGAAAATATAGAAAATAACCACATCCAAGTTCAAGTAACAGGTAAAGCTCAAACCTCTTGGTGTGGTGTAAATGTTATCTGGCTATTTATCTTGAACCAACAACGGCAAATTACTTATACCAAAATCAAACTCTTAGCTTCTCCCCAAGAATTATTAGCGTTACAGCCACAAAATAGGGGTTAGAGTTTAGAGGCTAGTGGCTAGAAAACAAGTTTTTCTGATTTAGTTCTTATTTCAAAACTTATCAGTGCAGCGTCAAAAATACTAACCTCTAATCCCTAGCCATTAGACCCTAACTCTTAGTAGCCACTGCTAACTGCAAAGAGCGCATTAACAATTTTCTACCCAATTCAACATCTGCTGGAGCGCATATCCAATCAGGATGCGCTGTCATAAGCAGGCTATCTAAAGTTTCTTGATCAAACAAGTGCCAAACAGGAACATTATTAACTTCCATTTCGATCGCATAGCAATTCAGGCTAACACAGTAAATCTTACAAGCTTCAGCCATTCTGACCAAAGTCATTTTCTCTCCTGGTTGTAAAGCACGAAATTGGCGGATAGCCTGTTTAAAATCGCTGATGGAATCAACCACTAACCCAGGAATAGCTATGGTTAAACTTTTGTCTCCGTTGACTGCAATCCAATATTGGCGGCTGGGATCAATCCCTTCTAACCAAGGAAACTCATCATCAAGACGGTAACGGGGAGACAAACAAAATAAAGCTTCCATAGGCGGAATCACGACTTTAATTGTAATTCAGGGGTAATTTTTCACGCTGATTGTTACCAAATAATTAATTTGGTAACTCTATTTTTTACAGTATTTGATAAGTAGCCCCTATAAATCAAATAAATTTAGTAAAAGTTAGCATTTTGCTTAACTTTTCTTAATATCTCCCTACCGCCTATGGAACTCATATTTGATTTCTGAAAAAAATCAGTACGCTCTTTCCTACTCCCTACTCCTAGTTTGTGAGCTACGGTGTACACACAAGTTTGCCCAGAGAGAGTTTCCGTGTACACCGTAAGGAGGGGATAATTATCTAGACTGATTCTTGTCGCTACCAATATTATCAGTAGTAGAAGAATTGGTATTTGATGAGCCGTTGGGTTGATCTGAGCTTTGAGGTATGACAGTTTTAGATGTATTCGTTTGACTCCCATCGGCCGAGTTGTTAGTACTATCTTGGCGAGGGGTAGTTTGTGTTTCTGAATTGGACGGCTGTTGAGATGGAACGGTGATATTAATGTCTGGTTGAGCAGGTATATTGACTGGTGGCACTTGCTGTTGAGGAACTACAATAGGTACTTCTCTGGTTCTTTCAATAATTGTGGTTTGTTGTGGTTGGGGAGATGGAAGCCCACTGTTAGGTGAAGGGGTTACGACTGGTTGAGTTTCGTTAATTACTGTTTCTCTGGGTTGATTAAAGTACCAAAATGCACCAACAATTAAGCCAGCTAAAGATGTGAGCAAAATTCCTAATAGCAAACCACGAGAGGCATTTTCATTGTCACGAGCGGCTAAATTAGCTTGTTGGTAATTACGCTCAATTTCTCGACCATTGGCGTAACCATTACTGTAAGAACTCACATTGTTGTTAACACTTTCACTGGTGCGGGTCACGTTGGTGTGAGTGTTACCATAATTATCGGTGTAAGATTGTTGTTTAGTTTCGCTGTTATAAGTTTCACGATCGCCTGAATTTGTCATAATATTAATTACACTCCTAAAATATTGGTTGACAAAGCTAAACCTTTGCTAAAAAAGCAATTGCCATAATAATTTACAAAGAACTTCCAAAAGTTTAGTTCTTTTTTTTACTTGGCTTTTAATGATATTCAGCATACATTCTGCAATTACATCGACGGTTCTATCTAGAGTCGGGAGTTAATCATCTGCCAAAAGAATGAGTATGGGGTGGATACGGCAACTGATTGAAAGAAGTAATGAGTAATGAGTCAAAAACTTACTTATTACTCACTACTTAATACCCATTACTCATTACCTGTTACTTCAAAATGGTCAAGCTTGCTGACAGGCGATCGCTCATACTAAAAAATAGTCAACTAGCACATACATTAAATAGATGTTTTCCTGTCCCAGCAAATCTCAGACACCCCATAGTGGCTATCATTGGGATGGTAGCGATCGCCGTTTTTTTGAAGGCTGGTATTATCGTGTAACCTTGCCAGACTGCGGACAAACCTTTGCTTTCATGTACTCCATTGAAGATCCCACTGGTGGTAAAGCTTATAGTGGTGGTGCAGCCCAAGTCCTCGGCCCAAACGATGAGTATTTATGCCGGACTTTTCCCGATGTAGAAAAATTTTGGGCTAGTCGAGATGTCTTAGCTTTAGGACATTGGGGAAAAACCAACCTCAACACTCAACCCATATACCTTTTACCCACAGAATTTGCACAACATATTCAAGAAGGTTACCAAGCCACAGCTAAGATCAATCAGGGAATCATTCGTGATCCTGCAACGGGTTTTTATTGTCGCTGGTTGTACGAAATTCAGCCGATATATGGTTGGGGAAATCACAATAGTCTTCAGCAATCAACTGCTGGCTGGCTGTCATTTTCACAGATTTTTGAACCGGGCTGGCAAATTTTAATGGCGCACGGTTTAGCTAGTGGTTGGATAGACTGGAACGGCAAAATTTATGAATTTACCAACGCGCCAGCCTATGGTGAGAAAAACTGGGGCGGGGCGTTTCCGCAAAAATGGTTTTGGCTCAACTGTAATTGCTTTGATGGCGAACCTGACTTAGCATTAACCGCAGGTGGTGGTAGACGCGGTGTGTTGTGGTGGATGGAATCTGTCGCCATGATTGGAGTGCATTATCAAGGCAAATTTTATGAATTTGTCCCTTGGAACTCCCAAGTGCAATGGAAAATTCAACCTTGGGGTAGATGGCAAATGCAAGCTAGAAATTTAAACTACGAGGTTGAGTTGACAGGAACTACGCATCTACCAGGTACACCCCTACGTGCGCCGACAACAAATGGCTTAATGCACTGTTGTCGAGATACTATGCAAGGAAATCTGAATTTGGAGTTGCGAAAAATTAGTGACAAACAATCTCAAATTATCCTAAAATCACAGAGTTCTCTGTGTGGTTTAGAAATAGGTGGCGGTTCTTGGGACAGTTCGTGGCACTCTAGCTGAAACTACTGCTATTATATTTATGCTTCGTAGTTGGGGCTGTAGCTCAGTTGGATAGAGCGAGCGCCTCCTAAGCGCTAGGCCGTGCGTTCGAGACGCACCAGTCCCGTCGTTGTATCAAAGTAAAGTTCAACAAATTTGGTCAGCAGTTTTTACGGAATCTTCCGAATTTGTGTGAATTTAACTCTTAAATACCTGCTGATTGGTTTTATGTCCAGTTCGGTAGGCATAAACAGCAAATTCCCTAGACAAAACAGGGTAGATTTGCTAAAAATCTGCTAGTCTAACTTATACTTTTAGCTTATTCAGAGAATCTACGTCTTAGTCACACGAAATCATAGAGCCTTGAAGAACAATTTTTTGTTTACAGGTAAATCTTTTCGGTTTATGGTTCTTACCTTACCGATATTATTTTGGTTCGGTTACAAAGAAGTTCAAAAACAAACCCAGCCACCTCAAGCAGTATTGGTATTGGGTGGTTCAACCAAAAAATTAGAAAGAGAGAAATTTACTGCGGAGTTTGTACGTAAGCATCCGAAGTTACCCATCTGGATTACGGGTGGAAGTCCCCCTAGAACAACTCGCAGTGTATTTGTCAAGGCTGGTGTTGATCCCAAGAGATTACACTTGGATTATGAAGCGGTAGATACAGTTACTAATTTTACCAGCTTAGTAGATGATTTGAAAGCCAAGGGGATAAAAAGAGTTTATTTGATTACTTCTGATTTCCACATGCGTCGTGCTTCGGTTATTGGTGAGATCATCTTAGGTAGCCGAGGAATTGACTTTCAGCCAGTTTCTGTTCCTTCAAAATCGCCACCGGAACCGATAGAAAAATCTATCCGTGATGGAGCTAGAGCGTTAATGTGGGTAGCAACTGGTTACACTGGTGCGAATGATCCTAGCAAGGGTGGTAAATCCAGAATTGAGAGTAGAAGATAAAAAGTAAAAGAGCAAAAATCTATTTTTTACTTTTTACTTTTTACTTTGTTACTTGCTTATGCAGCCATTTCTTGTACTAGCACAAAGGGCTGTACTATTAGAGTATTAAAGCGTTTTTGACGATCGCCGTTCCATATTCCCACTTGGTCTACGGAAGGTTTGGTAATTAGTTGCTCATCAATCCACTGTTGTACAGATTGGGTGTTATCATTTGCGATCGCTTCTCCTACATCTAACAAACTTAGCCCTTGTGCTACCAAAATCACTGCATCGCGCTGCACATGGGGAATTAACCAATCCCATTCCGCCTCATCTAAACCTTCTGTTAACTCTGCTCTTAAATCTGACATGATTGCACGTTCATCTTGATATACATTCGATTTTACATGAGAGGTTAGGAGCTAGAGTCTGGGGGATATGTAGGCATCCTATTTTAGATATTAATCAGAGAGACAAGGTAGACAAGGTAGACAAGGTAGACAAGGTAGACAAGGTAGACAAGGTAGACAAGGTAGACAAGGTAGACAAGGTAGACAAGGTAGACAAGGTAGACAAGGTAGACAAGGTAGACAAGGTAGACAAGGTAGACAAGGTAGACAAGGTAGATAAGCTCTTGTGCATTTAAATTGTGATAATAGTATCGCCTTTATTTTTGAGTTTTCGTTCCCATTTAATAATTAACGCTCCTTCATTTAAAAGTTGATGTAATAAATATTCTAGGTCTTCAATTGATTTAAATAGCCGATTAGCAATATATTCTTTTGTCGAGTGCCAGACCAATTCAATTAAATTATAATCTGGGCTATATTCCGGGAGAAACTCTAAATGAATATTCGGCATTTCTGCTTCAATTTTATTGATATACTCTTCTCTTTTGTGAAAACTTGC
>NZ_JACJQW010000046.1:0-47111 GCF_014696905.1 Nostoc sp. FACHB-190 | reverse complement strand
AGTTAATTGTCGCTCCTTTTCCTGATCTTCAACGAGGGTCTGACCAGTTTTTTTTCAACAATTCTCTCAAAGCCTCTTGACAAAAGACTTACAGCTTTAACTTGTCACCAATGAGCTGTATTTACTTTTGTTTAATCCGGCTAATATTCGTTCTTTTTCTGATTTATCTTCTAAAGACATTGCCGCTTTTTTCTCGGATTTACGCATTGTATCTAATTCATCATTTACCTGTTTCATCACATGAAACCTATCAGCAGTTATATTTGCATTGGGCATTAATTCTTCGACTAGACTTTTATAAGGAGACCACAGGTCTATACTCACTTCTTGGATTTGCTCAAGTACCTCGAATCCCCATCCTTTCAGGACTTCACCGATTTCTTCTATCCTTCTTGTCTTCACTATCTCAATTGGTTTACGAGTATCTAAATCTACTATTACTGCCAGATAATTTCCTTGCCCTTTCACTAAGGCTATTTCATCTATTCCTAACCTTTTTACTTCTCTTAAATTTATCTTTTGTATTTGGGCTACTTGCCTTTTTAACATAGATTCTACTTCCTCGTCACTGAGGTCGTTTCTTTGAGCAACGCTATGAATGTTGCTATTCAATACTTGCTCTACTATGTTAGCGGCTAGTCTTTTTGTATAACATGTGCTTTTATCTACAAATTCTAGTTTCTCACTAAACACTTTTTTACACTTATGGCATTTAAATTGACGACGATTGATTTTTAACAGAACTGGTTTTTCACTCCACGGTAAATCGTGAATCATTCGCCAATGGTCTTGGTGTATACTTTGACTAACATTTCCACAATTTGTACAGGTACAATAGTTGACGGCTTTTTCAATTGTGATGATTATTCCTGCTCTTTCCACTTCTTGACAATCTAACACTTTCGTCTCTGGTAGATTGAGGATTTGCTCTACGGGAAATTTCATAACTATCGCCGCCAATGCCTGTTCTTGATATATAATTATCTTACTTTCGGTAATTAAACATACCTTCAAAGCTGTAAAGTATTGTATCTACTCTAGTTTAGGCTTCAATCTTTATAAATTTTATCCATTAATTTTCATTACTTTTTGCTTTCTCCATAAAATATCCGAAAGAACCATTAATAGTAAAAACTATCGTTTATTTTTTGACAAACTGAATAAAATATGTGTAGCTTCCGACGACTTAGCATTTTTGTCCCAATTCTTAGAATTAGCTGAAGATACTTTTATCGAACAAATTAATACCAACTTAGCCTATCTTACCCCTGGTCAAAACCTGTTCGACCAGATGATTGACACAATTCGCGGCATAGTAGAAATAGAACAAGCTAAACGTGATCGCTCTTTAGAACGTACAATCCAAGTATTAGGTATAGCCTTTGGTGGCGGTGCAATAGTTTCTGGTGTCGTCACCCAACACATAGATAAACCCTTTGCACCAATTAATTTCAAGTACCCAGTTCACCCCCTAGTATCATCTTTACTGTTGAGTTTTCTGGCTACCGCTTTTATTTGGTGGGTTGCTGGACGTAAGTGGCGTTAGGACAAGTTATCCTAATCTATACCATGTAAACATGAGGAAAAATTAGGCGATCGCACAAATTTTTTAGACAACCAGATCAATTCAGATACTTGGTTAATTTCACAATTTTTCTGTTGTGATTTAGCCTTTCTGTAGCTTTGCCATTTCCGCGAAAGGTATTCTACATCTATGACAACACCCATCTTCCCACAGTGCAGGTATTTTGAAAGATGCTTCACAATTTGGACACTTTGCTAAAAGCTTGAGTTGATGGCGATCGCACTTCCACACCGACTTATACTGCCACTCAATTCGGTGACAGGGATTTTCCCCATAACAAGCCCCACACAAGCGAATTGGCTCATGCTGCATTCCCACTCCAGCAGGCGGTAACATTTGGGCTAACCTCTCGGCATCTACTTCTACCACAGATGCGATCGCTTCTAATTCTTTTTGGCCAGGACGAGGATTAAAGTAAAATCGCTCCCATCTTGCTACTACTGCACCAATTCCTGCCAAACGACCCAACCCACTGGCTGATAAATGGTTAGCACGTCTAAACCTACCAAGAAAGTGGCTCAGGCTTTCTCCTTCATAGGGTTCAATCAAGAATAGCCAAGGCTTAACATCTGGTGCCTCTTTCATTTGTACTCCTTAGCAACTTCCTGTAAAACAGCCTTGTCAATCTTCTTTAATCCCCTTGATAAAGAACGAATTGCTGATTCCCTGAGAATCTCATCTAGCCGACCAATGTAACCCTCTGTTGCCGAAGTCAAAATCCGCAGTATATCCTTACTAATGAGATTAGAAGGCAATGGCAACTTTAAAACTTTATCTTCCCAAGTTTGTACAGTGTCTTGGAAATCTTTTCCCGATAACTTACCAAAGCGATGGCAAGCCCGAAAGCGGTTATAAACTTGTTCATCTCGCTTAATTACTGCCTCTAAACGGTCAGTTCCTACTAAAACAACAGCAATGCCCAACTTGTCATAAATATCACGCACCTCTGCAAAAGTCTCAGGTTTAAGACGGTCAGCTTCATCAACAATAATCATTTCTACGCCACAACCCTTGATTACTTCGATTGTTCTGCCACGCAAATCTGATACGGTTCCCTTTGTCGCTCGAAAATTGAGGTGTTCAATTTCATCAGGCAGATATCCAAATCTCTATCTGCCATTGGCTCTGGTACTGTGGGTAGTCCAGCTTCCCAACGCTCAAAGCGAGTTTGATCGCCCATTCGCGCATCAATACTTTGGTTGTAACGGTCAACAATGTAGCGAACAAGTAGTTGTTCTAGTTCCCGCAAGGTTAGTTTTGCGTCCTTCTCTGCATCTTCTGGGCGTTCCTGTACATTAGATCCTGTGTACCCAGGTAGCGTTGAAAACAGTTGGTCATTCAATGTCTTAAAAGGACGCTCAACTACTCCACCTTCTGAAGGGCGATCGCGTAAATGACATACAAAACCCAATTGCGCCCCAATCTGGCTTAAGTGGTTTGAACGAAAATCTTTACCCCCATCAGTATAAAAATGTTCTGGCTTACCATAAGTTCCCCATTCGCAGTGCAGTTTGTACTCTGTACCGTATTTTTTGGGCAAAATCGCATAGCGTAATGCTAAAGCTACTACCACTGAACTAGGCGCATCAAAACCTAAATTGATACCCATAATGCAACGAGAATAGGTATCAATTACAGTTGTTAGCCAAGGACGACTTAGTAGTTCACCATGTTGATCTACTAGCAAAACATCTACACGGGTATGGTCACATTGCCAAACATGGTTGCTGTAGTCAACAGATAAATCTTGTCCTTCACGAGTTTTAACTGAAAGTGTTGTCCCCCTCCAGCCAGGGCTGCGGATACTCTTAGTTTTTTCTTTTTGTTCCAATATGGGAGCTAATACCCGTAAAACAGTCCTGTAATTTGGCGGCTTGGAGTCGCCTAGTTCTCGCGCTTTAGCTTGAACTCTCAGGGCAACTTGTTTGGGAGTCATACGTTTACTACCCTTGTTACCTTCCTTGTAAGTTTTAATGATGAAGTTTTCCCAAAACTCACCAATTCGATGTTTTCCTTTATCAGCCCTACCTGTCTGAGTGAATCCGACTAAGCCATCCTCTTCCCATTTTTTTACTAAACGCTGCACCGTTCGCACTGTCACACCCAGTTTTTCCGCAGCTTCCTTCAATTTCTGCCCGTAAGTTGTGCGATCGCATGGTTCGAGCAAACTTTGTATCACTTCTAGCTTGAGTTGGGCTTCCTCTGAAAGTTCTGTAACAATCACATTAGTCTCAGGAGATGTGTTGCTCTCTTGTGATAGAACGTCCGCAGAATTTACAGATGTATGAACAGTCAAATCAGACATAACATTTCTGTTCATGAATTAATAGCAGATTATAAACACATAATGTTATTCTAAGTGTTGGGAAAACGACAGTCAATTTGTCATCATGAAAATATACAAAACCTTTTTTCTAATTTCCGAAGCGACAGTTAATTTGTCATAATCGGAACAAACGACAGCCAATTTGTCACTATCGAAAAATAAGATAATACTTTTTGACTAGCGAAAACTCTTGCTGTACAAGCATTTGCCAGATAACATTAATTTGTCACAACGACATTTAATTAGTCACTGTACATCATCTAACAATAATTAGAAATTTTTATTTTCCTTGAATTCCTCTATGACTTACGCACTGTACAAAATAACTATCTTGTGTATCAACGGAAATACGTTGTTTCAGCCTTTGATCAATCACTCTAGATTAGGTGCGATCGCTAAAATATCATTGAAAAATCTAGCTATAAACCTTAAAAACCCTACCTGTTATTTTGGTTTGTCTGTCAATGCGTAAGTCCTATCCTCTTTTTAAACCGAACGATGAACTGAATTTTCTCCGTTCGTTGTCAGGTAATCCCTCTATTTTATTAAGTATTTATACTTATTCTTCCCTACATCTGTTTTTTTAGCCATAGGTAATTCCTGAAAAAATAGTACAAAGTAACTATTTTTTGAACTCCAAAATCGGGGATAATACTCTATTTTTTTCAAAATGAGAATTGCTGTTGGTAAAAATTGGTACTGTACAACTGGGGTTTTCTTCCCACACTCCCAAGCCTTTGAGCATTTCTAAAGGTGGTAGAAGTAAACTATCTCCCACTACAAAACGCGCCACTAAGTTGGACTCGATGGAATGAATGTGATAGCAGGCTTGGGCTTCAGGAAACAGGTGATAAATTAATTGGTGAATACCAGTTTCCGCCGAAGGTTTGAAATGCGGTGCGGCTGTCTCAATTTTGCCATCTGGATAAACACGGGCAAAATCACTGTGTGAGAGTTCGCCTTTAGACACACCACTAGCGGTAATCCAAAAACTGCGATCGCTCAATAATACCGAAAGATTTCCGGCTGTGCCTACCATCCAACCTTGCTGGTAAAAGTGACGGGCTGTTGTTATTAATTCTGTACGAGGATCAATCACAGTTTCCACAATTGCTGTAGATACGCCTGAATATCTGAGAAATTATTCCAGGGAATATAAGGTTTTTGATGTTGGTCTAAGTAATATGCTAGGCGATCGCGGGCAAATACGATCGAAGCTTGTAAGCCCATATTCAAATCTGTGAGGGAGTCACCTATGGCAATTGTCTCATCAGCCGGATATTTTGCCATGACTTGCACCTTGGCGACTAATTCTGTACCGCCTTCATAATCAGAGTTGACTTGGAAGTAAGCACCAGTCGTATCTAGATCAACGGCGTGAATTGCTGTTACTCTTGGGGCTATCTCACCTAAAACTATTTCTACCATTCCCCGCAGTCCACCAGACACCACAACCAAAGGAACATTTTGGGAATCTAGAAAATCTAGCAGTTCGATAAATCCTTGACGGATGGGTTGCGATCGCGTAAATTCTAAAACTTTTCCATACTCTGAAGATGGAATTGATTCTAAAATTTTCTTGACTCCCTCCCGCAGTGTTACCCTTTGAGCATACATTTCTGGTAGAAATTTTCCAGCCACTTCCGGCGCAAACTTTTTTAGCACCGCCACAAAGGTTTCATCTACAGTGATTGTCCCATCAAAATCGCAAAAAACAATCCGCTTCACAGTTTCATCCTGTTAGATTAATTTGATTTTTCCGACAAAACTCTTTTCCCCTATCCCTGGTTGGTGAGCGTACTTGTACTGAGCGCAGCCGAAGTAGCCGAACCAATGCTCCCTGCCTACACAGTGATAATTTTTAATCGGAAGTCCCTTACCCTTGTTAAGCAACAGCTTGATGGGTGCGAATCTCTTTACCTGTATACTGAGGAACCCAGCCTGCTGTATCGATAAAATAACGCACAGCTTTGACTCGTCGCGCAGAGGTGAGATAAAACCAGTGTTCGGTTCCGGCTGGTACGTTGATATATTCTTGTGGTTGTACTGTGAGTTCTACTTGGCTATCATCAGGACGCACGAAGCCAAAAACGGCTTCACCATCAATCACGTAGCGTACCTCATCATCAGCGTGGGTATGAATTTGGGAAAATTTTGCCAGAAATCCATCCAAGTCGGGAATTGCTGGATGCAACACAATTAAATCACGGGATTGATAACCTGCTGTTTGTTGTAGCTTTTCAAAATAATGATCTAGAAATTCCAGGACTTGGTTTTTTTGGTCTTCGTTGAGGCTATCTTGGTTTAATAGATGATGTAACTCTGAATTTTCTCCCACAGACCAGCGATTGAGTTGAATGTTTAACGGTGCGAGTTCTTGGGCAATGTGATTGATATCTGTGAGAATTTTGCCATCTTCTAATTTTAAAATCGCCATAGCTCATCCCATTTTGAATTTTAAAAATTTAACTAGTCAAGTTTTTAGCAATTAAACCCAGTAAAAATACTAACCTCTAACCCCTTTCTCATCAACTTCGGCATTTAACCAATTAAGAAACCCTGCATTCACCATTGTGGGTGAAATCTCTGCAACAAAGTTAGTGTAGCTGATGTGCTGGCGGATTAACTTTTCAATTTCTGCACCATAACCATCTTGAGTTTTCACTATCAGTACTACTTCTGGTTCTTCAGTAATTTCCCCTTCCCAGCTATAAGCGCAGGTAATCGGAAACCAATTCACGCAAACTGCTAACTTATGTTCGAGTAATGAGCGTCCAATTTGTCGCGCTTCATCTGTATTATTCAATGTGACGTAGTAGAGCTTCATTGAACATTCCCATTAAATTTTAGAACTGAGTAAGAGATTTATCTCAATTAAATTTGAACTAAATGAGCGCATAAATCAACTACGGCAACATTTTCTGATTTTTTACGTCAGCTACCAAATACTTGTGATTAAATCCTTAATTGTATGTTTTCATCCTGTCTTCTATCTAAAGTAGTAAATTATTTCTATAAATTTATACATATTTCCAGAGCTAAATTTTCAACCAGGAAGTTCATAAGTTTATGACTTATGACCGATTAATAAATATTAATTTTTCAGTAGAAATATTTAAGTAGCATCACCAAGAAATAGAAACTGGGGAAGCATTGGGTGTTGTACCCCATAGCAATGGCGAAGCTTTTTGGCTGATAATTTTTAATGGCAGAACAGAGGTGCGTGCCTACCTAGTAGATAAAAATGGCATCAATAGTAAATATGTAGCTTCACCAATTGATTTTCCCGAAAATCGGTTGAATCCCTTAGTTGGTAAAAAAGTTCATAAAGGTTCGATTATTTTCAGTCCCAATTGGCAGAAAGTTGCTTTGGGTGTGGCAGGGTTAGGAATTGCGATCGCCAAAGTTGACCGGACTACAGGTACAATTAGCCACAGCGATTTTTTAATTCGCGGTTCGGCTGGTTATTCTTGCGCCTTCTCCCCTGATAGTACAAAGTTGTATTACTCTAGAGGTGATTGGGAGTTTGGACAGTGGAAACACCAGACTTTAGAAGGTTGGAACGCCACACCACATCAAATCGACTTAGTGACTGAGATTGAAACCGAAATTGATATTTTACCTATTGGCGATACAACTGGCTATTCCGGGCCGAGGTTAGCACCTGACGGCAAAATCTATTGGACAGGACAAGGCAAATCTTCTCTAGCGGTAGTCGAAAACCCCAACGCGCCAGGACACGCCCTCAGATTTAACCCTGATGGCTTACCCTTGGGAAATGGGATATTTGCTAGTTGGAACTTACCAACACAGACGTTTAGTTTTTGTCGGGAGTAGGGAGTGGTTCGGCTACTTCGGCTGCGCTCAGTACAAGTACGCTCACCAACCGGGAGTAGGGAGTAGGGAGTAGGGAGTAGGGAGTAGGGAGTAGGGAGTAGGGAGAGAATCTTTTACTCAGCACTCATAACTCAGCACTCATAACTCAGCACTCAGCACTCAGCACTCAGCACTCAGCACTCATAACTCAGCACTCAGCACTCAGCACTCATTACTCACCTACATACGTCCCTAAAGCACGGGCGCTGTGTATCAAATAACTGCCGGGGTCTACGGGTGATGGGCTTTTAGCGACTACATCAGCAATGGGGACAGAGACGACTTGGCCATTTTGCCAAGCTACCATCCGGTCGTATTTTTCTTGAGCAATTAAATCTACAGCAGCTTTGCCAAAGACTGTAGCTGTGAGTCTGTCTAAGGCAGAAGGAATTCCACCGCGTTGAATATGTCCTAAAACTGAAACTCGTGTATCTACTTCATGGTTAGTACATTGAGCGATTTGGTCTGCAATGTATTGTCCCATACCACATTTTAATGATGGGGATTTGCTATTGAGTTCTAAACTGCAACTGTTACCAAAATCGGCTACGCAGGGTGAAATACCTTCCGCAACAACAACAATGGCAAATTTCCGCCGCCAAGTATTTCGCAGTTCGTCAATATGTTGACATAAACCGGGAATTGTGTATGTTAATTCGGGGATTAATATGACATCTGCGCCGCCGGCAATACCGGAATGTAAAGCTAAATGTCCGGCGTTGCGCCCCATCACTTCGACAATCATGACGCGATCATGGCTGGCGGCGGTAAATGTGAGACGATTGAGAGCATCAACAATTGTATTGACAGCAGTATCAAATCCGATCGCTCTTTCTGTTAAAGCAACGTCATTGTCTATGGTTTTGGGAATCGTAATTAAATTCCAATTGCCAAGAATAGCTAGTTGATGGATGATATTCATACTGCCATCACCACCAATAGCAATTAAAGCATCTAATTTTAACTCGGCATAACCAGCAATCATCTCACTAGCACGGGCTAGGGTATCACCTTTATTGATTGTGCCGAGAATAGTACCGCCCATATTCAACAGGGGATCAATACCGCGCAAATCCCAACCGTGAACACTGAGTGCGATCGCTTGTCGCTCTAATAAACCTTGTGTAGCGTAAGGAATACCAACAACTTCCCAATCGTATGTGAGTGTGGCATGACTCACAACTGCACGAATCACACAATTCAAACCCGGACAGTCGCCACCACTAGTAAGAATACCAATACGTTTTTTCATAAAAGTAGGGAGTAGTGAGTAGGGGATAAATGAAGATTTAGGGAGTAGAGAGTGGAAAGTAGGGAATAAATTCTTCAATAGCAACAACACCTAAGAATGTCAGGGATTCATAAGGTTTATGAGTGTATCAGGACTTACGCGCAAGCGGCACCACAGAGGCGCAGAGTTCACGGAGAAATGAGAGTTTGAGAGATATTTTGCGTAAGTCCTATTTATATCAGTTCTTCACCCCACTCCCCACTCCCAACTCCCAACTCCCGGCTTTAGCCATGATAATAAGATGGTTCATAAATCCGCCCCCATTCAGGTTTATAAGTCCGCAAGGCCTTCATATATTGGGCGCGTTCAAAGGCGCTGGGATTTGGGCAATTTTTCTGACTCATGCTACCTTGCAACTGTCGGACTGATTCGTATTCGTGTTTTTCCATCCATTGGCGCATTTCCTCCTCGATGCAACGGATGTGATTAATACCTTGACGCAGCAGTACAGAACACAACATAGTAATATTTGCGCCAACCATTAGCATTTTTAAGACATCGTGAGCGTTATGAATACCACTAGTTGCGGCTAAGTCGGCATGGATGCGATCGTAGAGAATAGCAATCCAACGCAGAGGTAAGCGGATATCGTGGGGAGTGCTTAACAATACGTTTGGTTCGACTTCCAAGGTTTCGAGGTTGATATCTGGTTGATAAAAGCGGTTGAACAATACCAAAGCATCGGCCCCAGCATGATCTAAACGCTGGGCGAAATTGGCCATATTGGTAAAATAGGGACTCAGCTTGACTGCAACGGGAACATTCACAGAGGCTTTGACGTTACGCACCATATTGACGTAACTTTCCTCGATATCTTCCCCTGGAAGTTCCGTGTCAGTTTGGACGTAGTAAGTATTTAATTCTAGTGCGGAAATACCTGCTTGTTCTAAAAGCCTAGCGTAGTCAGTCCAGCCATCTAAAGAAGAACCATTCAAACTGCCAATAATCGGGATATCGACTTTTTCCTTAGCTTTGTGAATGAGTTCTAAATACTCGTCTGGGCCGATGCGAAATCTTTCTGGTTCAGGAAAATAAGTGAGAGATTCCGCAAAACTTTCTGTGCCATAAGTTAAGTGATGATGCAACTCGTAGCTTTCTAAGATTAACTGTTCTTCAAACAGTGAGTGCATTACCACTGCACCAGCACCAGCATCTTCCATCCGTTGAATGTTATCAACATTTTCTGTTAGGGGAGACGATGAGGGGACAAGGGGCGATCGCAGTTGCAACCCCATGTATGTTGTAGTTATATCCATATTATTTAAGGGGTTAGAGGTTAGAAGCTAGGGAGTAGGGAGTATGAAATTTCAGACTTCACACTTCATACTTCATACTTTTCAACTGTTGATAGGTTTGCCATCGCGTATGAACATCGGCTTGGGCTTCTTGGAGTAACTGCTTGGCTGCTGCGGGGTTAATTTTGGTCAGCATTTTGAAGCGGTTTTCTAAATACATCGATTGTTCTATCGGTAGTTTTGGTGTGCGCGAGTCTATTTGTAGGGGGTTTTCGCCGATGTTGCGGAGTTCGGGGTTATACCTATACAGTAGCCATCTACCAGAATCTACGGCGGCTTTTTGATTTTGCATACCTTGACTCAAATCTATGCCGTGAGCAATGCAATGACTGTAGGCGATAATCAATGATGTTCCAGGATAAGCCTCGGCTTCTAAAAATGCTTTGAGTGTATGTTCATCTCTCGCACCCATCGCCACACTTGCAACGTAGACGTTACCGTAAGTCATGGCGATTAAACCTAAGTCTTTTTTGGGTGCAGGTTTACCACCAGCCGCAAATTTGGCGACTGCGGCTTTCGGGGTAGATTTGGACATCTGCCCTCCTGTGTTGGAATATACCTCTGTATCAAGCACTAAAATATTCACATTCCGACCACTGGCGAAGACGTGATCTAGTCCGCCAAAGCCGATATCATACGCCCAACCATCACCACCAATCATCCAGACGCTCTTTTTCACGAGGTAGTCGGTAATACTCAGCAGTTCCTTGGCTTTGGGGTGATTAATAATTTCTAGCTTTTGTTTGAGGATAGCAATGCGATCGCGTTGTTCGCAAATATCGGCTTCATCTTTCTGCACAGCGTTCAGAATACTATTTGCTAGTTCTTCGCCTACCACTGGTGCGAGTAAAGTTAACAATTCAGCAGCGAATTCGGCTTGTTTATCAATGGAAATGCGAAAACCTAACCCAAATTCGGCGTTATCTTCAAATAAACTGTTAGACCAAGCGGGGCCTCGTCCTGCGGCGTTTTGTGTCCAAGGTGTGGTAGGTAAGTTACCGCCATAAATCGAAGAACAACCAGTGGCGTTAGCAACAATCATGCGATCGCCAAACAACTGTGTTGCTAATTTAATATAGGGAGTTTCCCCACAACCGCCGCAAGCACCAGAAAATTCAAATAGCGGTTCTTGCATTTGCTGTTGGTTGATATGATTTAGCTTTAAGTTGCGTCTATCAGGGTTGGGAAGATTCAAAAAGAAATCCCAATTTTGCCGTTCAGCTTCTCGCAATGGGGGTTGTGGTTCCATATTGATGGCTTTTTTGCGTGTTTCGCTTTTATTCTTCGCGGGACACACATCGACGCAAATACCGCACCCTGTACAATCTTCTGCTGCTACTTGGATGGTATATTTTAACCCGTGCCAATCATGGTCTTTGGCATTGGTACTCTTAAAAGTCGGCGGTGCATTTTCTAGTTCTTGGGGTTCATAAACCTTACTGCGAATCACACTGTGAGGACACACCATCACACATTTACCACACTGCACGCAGACATCTGCATCCCACACAGGAATTTCTTGGGTAATGTTGCGTTTTTCCCATTTGGCGGTTCCGGTGGGGTAAGTTCCATCCACAGGTAACACACTCACAGGTAAATCATCGCCACATTTAGCAATCATTTTACCCAACACTTCCCGCACAAAAGCTGGTGCAGTATCGGGTACAGGTGGGCGCAGTTCGATGTGACTATCTACACCTTGAGAAACTGGGACTTCGTGGAGGTTCTCTAAGGTGCGGTCTACGGCGTTGAGGTTCATTTGCACAATTTCATTGCCCTTTTTGCCGTAGGATTTGATAATTGATTGCTTGATTTGGGCGATCGCTTCTTCCCGTGGCAACACACCAGATAAAGCAAAAAAGCATACTTGCATGACCGTATTTATTCTGCCACCCATTCCAGCTTCACGGGCAACTTTATAAGCATTAATTACATAAAATTTGAGTTGCTTTTCAATAATTTGTGTTTGAACTAATCTCGGTAATTTTTGCCAAACATCTTCTAAATTGTAAGGACTATTTAATAAGAAAGTTCCACCAGGGATAATATGCGCTAACATCTCAAACTGTTCTAAAAATCCCCATTGGTGACAGGCGACAAAGTTGGCTTGGCTAATTAAATAAGTTGAGTGAATAGGTTGAGAACCGAAGCGGAGATGTGAAACCGTCACCGAACCAGATTTTTTCGAGTCGTAGACAAAATAACCTTGGGCGTAATTATCAGTTTCTTCGCCAATAATTTTAATAGAGTTTTTATTTGCACCCACAGTCCCATCGGAACCCAAACCATAGAAAATTGCCCGGACTATATTATCAGGTTCGATGTGAAATTCAGGGTCATAATCTAAGCTGGTATGGGTAACATCATCGTTAATGCCAATTGTGAAATGATTTTTGGGTGTAGTTTCTGCCAAATTATCAAACACCGCTTTAATCATCGCTGGTGTAAATTCTTTGGAAGATAAACCATATCTTCCGCCAACAACTTTAGGAGTGCTGAGTGTTGTACACTGAGCGACTTGTACCGAGCGAAGTCGAGGTAAGTCGAAGTGTGAGTGCTGAGTGCTGAGTACGTGTTCAGTTATAGCTGTAACAACATCCAAATACAACGGTTCGCCCGATGAGCCTGGTTCTTTACTGCGGTCTAAAACTGCGATAGTGCGGGTAGTGGCGGGTAAAGCATCAACAAATCTTTGACTATCAAAGGGACGATATAGCCGTACTTTAACTACACCAACTTTTTCACCACGGGCATTGAGATAATCTACGGTTTCTTGGACGGCTTCGCAACCAGAACCCATAATCACGATAATTCTCTCGGCGGTTGGGTCGCCATAATATTCAAATAATTGATATTGTCGCCCTGTCATTTGGGCGAACTCATCCATGATTTTTTGGGTGATTTCTGGACAATTATTATAATAAGAATTAACCGTTTCTCTGGCTTGAAAATAAACATCAGGGTTTTGGGCTGTACCCCGTAACACTGGTTTATCGGGAGTTAAGGCACGGGAACGATGGGCAAATACTAATTCATTGGGAATGAAAGCGCGTAAATCTGCTTCATCTAAAAGTTCTAATTTATCAACTTCGTGGGAAGTGCGAAAACCATCAAAGAAATGTAAAAAAGGCAGGCGAGATTCTAAACTTGCTCTGGTAGAAATTAAAGCAAAATCATGGGCTTCTTGCACAGAGGCGGCGCATAACATCGCAAAACCAGTACCACGACAAGCCATCACGTCACTATGGTCGCCAAAAATCGATAGACCTTGGGCAGCGAGCGATCGCGCCGCAATATGAAATACTGTAGGTGTGAGTTCTCCGGCGATTTTGTACATATTCGGGATCATCAACAATAATCCCTGGGATGCGGTGAATGTGGTTGTTAAAGAACCTGTTTGCAAAGCACCATGTACAGCACCCGCTACGCCGCCTTCACTCTGCATCTGCACTACTGTTGGTACGGTTCCCCAAATATTTGGTTTACTTTCACTCGCCCAAGCATCCGCCCATTCAGCCATCGGTGACGAAGGCGTAATGGGATAAATGGCGATAACTTCATTCAGTTTATAGATAACTTGGGCAACAGCTTCGTTACCATCAATGGTTGCAAAGGTTCTGTTGTTCATTCTGCTCCGTTCCCCTGGTTTGATAAAAGAGGCTAGTATCGCTACACGGAAGTCAAAAGTTAAAAGTCAAAAGGCTTGTGGTATCGTTATTATTTCTTTTTCCTTTTGCCTTGTTGTACTAGCCTCTCTTGCTTCTAGACTTTGCTGTTTCTAAGTTGAAGTTAAAGTAAAAACTTGAGGAACTTGTGAGGACAATATACAAGGAAGGATTCTTAGCTGAAACCACATAGATTAAGTCATAAATAAGACTAAGTGATTCAACTGTTGAGCAACAGCTTATGATGCGGTTATAGTCAAAATCCAATATTTATATATATTTTGACTAATTTTATCTGTTTGTGAACACTCAGTTATTTCTTGGGAATACTAGCTTTATCAATATAAATTATACCATGAGGTCAGTAGAGATGGCGGCTAGTGCTACTCCCGTGATTCCTGGATATCAAATTAGCTCTCAGCTTTATGCAGGTTCTAAAACCCAAGTTTATCGAGCTATCCGAGAGAAAGAAAATCTCCCAGTCGTCATTAAACTGCTGACCTCTGAATCTCCCAACTTCAATGAATTATTGCAATTTCGTAACCAATATACCATTAGCAAAAATCTCAATATTCCTGGGATTATTCGTCCTTTAGGGTTAGAAGCATATAACAATGGTTATATTTTGGTGATGGAAGATGCTGGAGAAATTTCTTTAAAAGAATATGTTGAAAATACGCCATTATCACTCGTTGATTTTTTAGCGATCGCTATTCAATTAACCCAGATTTTGCAAGATTTACACCAAAATCGTGTGATTCATAAAGATATTAAACCAGTCAATATCTTAATTCAGCCCCAAACTAAAAAAGTTAGATTAATAGATTTTAGTATTGCCTCTCTTTTACCCAAAGAAACTCAAGAAATTAAAAGTCCTAATATTTTAGAAGGTACACTTGCTTATATCTCTCCTGAACAAACAGGAAGAATGAATCGAGGGATAGATTATCGTAGTGATTTTTATTCTTTAGGTGTGACGTTTTATGAGTTACTAACCGGAGAATTACCATTTATCTCTGCTGATCCAATGGAGTTGGTGCATTGTCATCTGGCAAAAATGCCAACAGCAATAGGGAACAATAAAGAAATCCCACAGATAATTTCAGATATTGTGCTGAAATTAATGGCGAAAAATGCCGAAGATAGATATCAAAGTGCTTTGGGATTACGATATGATTTGGAAACTTGTTTAGCTCAACTCCAAGATACAGGCGAAATTAGAAATTTTGCCATAGGAAAGCGGGATACTTGCGATCGCTTCTTGATTCCTGAAAAACTTTATGGCCGAGAATCTGAAGTCAGCATCTTATTACAAGCTTTTGAGCGCGTCACTAATGGTAGTTCCGAAATGATGTTGGTGGCTGGGTTTTCGGGAATTGGTAAAACTGCTGTCGTCAATGAAATCCACAAATCAATTACTCGTCAGCAAGGATATTTTATTAAAGGTAAATTTGACCAATTTAACCGGAACATTCCCCTATCAGCATTTGTGCAAGCATTCAGGGATTTAATGGGACATTTATTGTCAGAAACTGAGGCACAGTTGCAAACTTGGAAAACTAAAATTTTGGCGACTTTAGGTGATAATGGACAAGTGTTAATTGAAGTAATTCCTGAACTAGAATTAATTATTGGGAAACAACCTACTGTGCCAGAAGTATCAGGAAATGCGGCACAAAATCGCTTTAATTTATTATTTTCAAATTTTATTGCTGTCTTTACAAGCAAAGCACATCCATTAGTTATTTTTCTCGATGATTTACAGTGGTCAGATTCCGCTTCCTTACAATTGATTAACCTGCTGATGCAGGATAACAGTTATTTACTTTTATTGGGAGCTTATCGAGACAATGAAGTTTCACCTACACATCCATTTATGTTGATGGTAGATGAACTGAAGAAAGCTCAAAAAACTCTGAATACAATTATTCTGTCGCCCCTTGCTTTCGGTGATATGAATCAATTAGTTGCCGATACATTGCATTGTACAACCGAGCGATCGCACCCTCTGACAGAATTAATTACTCGCAAAACTCAAGGAAATCCATTTTTCATTACCCAGTTTCTCAAAGCATTACACGAAACCGGCAAGATTATATTTAATCGTCAACAAGGCTATTGGGAATGTGATATTGCCCAAATCAATACCTTATCTCTAACTGATGATGTCGTAGAATTTATGGCGACTCAGTTACAGAAATTACCTAGTGAAACCCAAGAAGTACTCAAGTTAGCCGCTTGTATTGGTAATTCTTTTGATTTAACAACTTTAGCGATTATTTATCAACAATCACCAGACAATACAGCAACAGCTTTATGGAAAGCTTTACAAGAAGGATTGATTCTGCCACATAGCCAAATGTACAAATTCTATCTTAATTATGATGTAGCTGAAAAAAATATTGGCAATATCGAAAAGGTCGTTTACCGCTTTCTACATGATCGCGTCCAACAAGCTGCTTATTCCCTCATTCCTGAATCACAAAAACAAGCTACTCACCTCAATATTGGTCAATTACTTTTGAGTAATTTAGCAGTACCAGAATTAGAAAACCGGATATTTGATATTGTAAATCAGCTAAATATTGGGATAGCATTAATTCAAGATATTCACCAAAAAGAACAGTTAGCACAGTTAAATCTACAAGCTGGGAATAAAGCGAAAGCTGCTACAGCTTACTCCGCATCTGTCAGTTATTTAAACACTGGTGTTGCACTTCTAAATCCAGATAGCTGGCAAAGTCAGTATGAGTTGACTTTGAAACTGTATGAATCTTTAGCAGAAGCAGAATATTTAAATACTAATTTTGCCAAATCAAAATATTTAATTGACCAAACCCTATTATCGGCTCGTCACTCATTAGACAAAATCAAGGTCTATGAAATTCAAATTCAATCATACACATCCCAAAATCAACTTCTAGATGCAATAGATACAGGTAGAGAAGCTTTGAATTTACTGGGTATAGATTTCCCAGAACAATGTGATGTTGAAACTATGAACAATCAACATCAAAAACTCAAAATTATTTTAGGCGATCGCCCAATAGCAACCCTAGCTGATTTACCACTGCTAAATGAATTATATCAATCAGCAGCAATGCGAATTCTGGCGGGTTTATTTGCATCGGTATATTTAGCTAAACCAGAATTGTTACCTTTAAAAATATTCACAATGGTGAAAATCTGCATTCAATATGGTAACTCTCCTCAAGCTGCGATCGCCTATAGTTTTTATGGCTTATTTTTATGTGCTACAGGAGAAATAGCACGCGGCTATGAATTTGGTAAACTGGCAACTATTGTTTTAGAAAAATTACAAGCTAAAGAATTAACTAGTAAAGTTAATTTTACTTTTGCCTTATTTATTAAACATTGGCAAGATTCTATTCGTTCTGTACTCCCAGTATTTTTATCTGGTCTAACTAGTGGGTTAGAACATGGCGATTTAGAATATGTTGGTTATTGCGCTAATAGCTATTGTCAATTTTTATTTTGGACAGGAGAAAATCTCGAAATTACTGAAGCTGAAGCAGATAAATACTGTAAATTAGTTCAGGAAATTAAACAAGAAGCCTCTGTAATTTGGGTAAATACATGGCGACAAACAGTCAATAATCTGCGGGGTAAAGCGGAAAATCCTACAATGCTCATTGGTTCTAGCTTCAATGAACTTGTAACTCTCCCATCTTTAATTCAAAGTTGTAATGTATGTGGAATTTGCTATGTTTATTTAGCCAAACTTTTACTGTTGTATTTATTTAATGAACCTAAACGTGCAGAAGAGTATGCGAATAAATTTGAAGAATATGAGCAAGGTGTAGCAGGATTATTGGTTCTGCCTTTGAAGAATTTCTATCAATCTTTGAGTTTACTATCATTATATTCTAGTCCCGATGCAGAGATTAAAACTGTTGATTTTGATAAGGTTATCAATAATCAACAGTTACTGAAAAAATGGGCGGAACATGCTCCGATGAATTACCTGCATAAGTTTCATTTAGTAGAAGCAGAAATTCATCGAGTATTAGGAAAACACTATGAGGCTATAGAATACTATGATCGCGCCATTTCTCAGGCTCAAGCTCATGGTTACATCCAAGAAGAAGCCTTAGCCAACGAACTGACAGCCAAATTTTACCTGAACTGGGGTAAAGTAAAACTGGCTCAAGTCTATATGGAGCAAGCTTATCACTGCTATGCTCTTTGGGGTGCAGCAGCCAAAATCACCCATTTAGAACAACAATATCCCCAACTACTTGCAGCTATTATCAAACCCACAAAACAAGGCCTTAACTCTGAAGCAAGTATAACTCAATATATCTCTAGTAAGACTACTGGTAAAGACTTTTGGTTAGATTTACCAGCAGTTATGAAAGCCGCACAAGCTATTTCACAAGAAATTGAATTAGAAAAATTATTGGCAACTTTAATGCAGATTGCCATAGCTAATGCAGGCGCACAAGTTGGTTATTTATTTTTGCTGCAAAATGAACAATTAGTAGTAGTAGCTAAAGCCAATACTGAGCAAGTAACAACTTTAGAAGTTCCTTTAGAAGAATCCCAGAATATTCCCCAAAGTTTGATTTATGCCGTAGCACGCACTCAACAAACGACTGTATTTGAAAACCTGAGTGATTCACTACAATTTGCCAAAGATAAATATATCATTACTCATCAGCCTAAATCAGTTTTATGTACTCCCATTAGTCGTCAAGGCAAACTTATCGGGATTTTGTATTTAGAAAATAACTTAACTATCGGAGCTTTTACAAGCGATCGCATTGAAATTCTACAACTGCTCACCAGCCAAGCAGCTATTTCTGTAGAAAATGCTCGTTTATATCAACAAGCAGAAAATTATGCTTATACCTTAGAAGTAGAAGTAGAACGTCAAACTCAAGCCCTCAAGCAAAAAGCTGAAGATTTAGAACAAACTTTAACCCAATTACAACAAACTCAAGCACAATTAATTCATAGCGAAAAAATGTCATCTCTTGGGCAAATGGTAGCGGGAATTGCTCATGAAATTAACAATCCAGTAACTTTTATTCAGGGCAATCTTAATCATACAAAAAATTACATTCAAGATATGATGCGATTGCTAAACCTTTATCAGCAGGAATATCCCCAACCTAATTCTGCTATTCAAGCTATGGAAACAGAAATTGAGCTTGATTTTTTATTAGCAGATGCTAATCAAACCTTAGAATCCATGAAAGCAGGTAGCGATCGCATTAGTCAAATTGTTTTGAGTTTACGTAACTTTTCGCGGCTAGATGAGGCAGAAATTAAGGCTGTAGACTTACACAGTGGAATTGAAAGCACATTATTACTTGTGCAGCATCGCTTACAAAAATCCGCAAATTCCCCCGAAATACAGGTGATTAAGAACTATGGCAATCTACCTTTAGTAACTTGCTATCCCAGTCAATTAAATCAAGTCTTTCTGAATATTATTAACAATGCGATTGATGCAATTCGAGCGCATCCCCAAAACAGTGAACAACCCCAAATTCGTATTTTTACTGAAGTAATTGAAAATGCAAAGTTAAAAATTGCGATCGCAAATACACACAGTTTCATCCCTGAGAGTCTCCACAACCGGATTTTTGAACCCTTTTTTACAACCAAATCCGTGGGACAAGGAAAAGGTTTGGGATTATCTGTGAGTTATTCAATTATTCAACAACATAAGGGTACTTTAACTGTGCGTTCTCAGCCAAACACAGAAACAGAGTTTGAAATTGTCCTCCCTATTACTTAAATTCCGCAAAACTCCCATCATCCCATATCAAGTTTGTTGTGTATTTTGGGAATAATTTAAACACCTTTAACCGTATTGCCAACTGTTCATATTTTCTTCAGTTGTCATTTTTTGCCAGACGCAACCCCACACAGCCATACTAGATAAACACAACTTGTAGAACTCGGCTCATGAAAAGTATTAGTTCACTTTCTCTTACCAAAAAGTCTCCCGTCATTCTCGTAGCTGATGATGATCCCGTCATCCGTATGACATTGCGGCGAATTATGGAAAATGAAGGCTACCAAGTAGTTGAAGTTGCTAATGGTAAACAGTGTTTAGATGCTTATGAAACTGTGAAGCCCGATATCATTTTGCTAGATGCTATCATGCCTGTAATGGATGGTTTTACCTGTTGTCAGGAATTATTACAAATTAACAGAGATAATTTAAAATCAGCAATGACAAAGTTTAATTCAGAGTTGGAAATACATGAACTCTTGATTTCTAAACTTTGGAAACATACACCAATAGTCATGATTACGAATTTAGATGACGAAGATTCTATTAATCGTGCTTTTGATGTAGGTGCAATCAACTTTATTACAAAACCAATTCAACTAACAGTCTTACGTCGGCAGTTGCGCCAATTACTCAAACAAGCACAAGTTTATAAACAATTAGAAGCAGCCAATAAAGCCTTGCAAGAACTAGCAAACGAAGATAGTTTAACTGGCTTGGCTAATCGTCGTCGCTTTGATGATTATCTCAATACCCAGTGGATTAATTTAGCCCAGCAAGCTTTACCTTTATCGCTGATTCTTTGTGACATTGACTTTTTTAAATTATATAACGACCAATATGGTCATCCGATGGGAGATGTTTGTTTAAAAAAAGTAGGTAATGCCTTAAACTCGACAGTTCAAAAATATCAAGATTTAGTGGCTCGTTATGGCGGCGAAGAATTTGCCGTCATTATGCCCAATACCCATGCGGCTGGTGCTGTTCATATTGCTCATTTAATTCAATCAGAAATCAGAAATTTACAAATTATTCATGATGGTTCTTTAGTGAATCAGTACGTGACTTTAAGCTTAGGCGTAGCAACTGTAGTGCCAACTTGGGGTGCGTCAGCTCTCGATTTAATTATTGATGCAGATAAGGCACTTTACCAAGCAAAAGAAGCCGGACGCAATCGCATTGTTTCAAATGTCAAGATGATGGTCTAAAATTTTACTTTTCCAGCAGATTATTCATAATTAGTCTTTTTTCAATACAATTCAAGAACAAAGCCGCATACCAAAAAACTTTCCACCCTCTCCCCTACAAGATACTGCACAATAAATGTAGTTCGTTGTGGTGACTACCAACAAATGCCAACTACACTTGCTGACGCACAAAATTTAGTTGCTGACCTCATCTCCCGCTACTCATCCCGTGTAGATTATTTGATGATTCGCCTAGAGGAAGCAGAAGGGACTGATATCTTGTTGCGTGGCGACAAAGTAGAAACCCTTAGTGAAGGTATTTCTATTGGTGGACATATTCGCGCTTGTTATAAAGGTGGCTGGGGTTTGAGCAGTTTTAACCAGCTTTCTACTATTAAAGAACGAATTGAGGAAGCGATCGCAGCTGCTCGCATGGTAGGTGATGAAGAAACTCTACTAGCACCCATTGACCCAGTGCAAGCAGTCTGTCAATTACCTTTGATGGGTACAGATCCGCGTAAAATTAGCTTATCGCAGAAAAAACAATTGTGCGATCGCTACACTCAACTATTAAAAAGTGTTGACCCTCAAATTACTACAACCTCCGTTCGCTACGGTGATAGCGCCCAAAGAATCATCATTGCGACCTCAGAAGGTACACTCATTGACCAATCTTGGGTAGATATGGAAATGCGCTTCGCCGCCACAGCCAGAAACGGCGAAACAGTCCAAACCGGAAGAGAAACAACAGGTTCTCGCAAAGCCTACGAAGATTTAATCAATTTAGATGAACAAGTCAAAAGTGCCGCACAAAGAGCCGTTGCAGCTTTATCTCTCCCACCAGTTAAAGGTAATACCTACACCGTAGTTATTGACCCCATCCTCACGGGTTTATTTGTTCATGAAGCCTTTGGTCATCTTTCCGAAGCCGATATGGCTTACGAAAACCCCGACTTACTCGAAGTTATGACCATCGGGCGGCGGTTTGGGCCAGAAGAACTGCAAATTTTTGATGGTGCAGCCCCAACCGGACACCGTGGTAGTTATTTTTATGATGATGAAGGTACACCCGCAACCACCACTCAACTTATCCAAGATGGGGTTTTAGTGGGAAGGTTGCACTCACGAGAAACCGCCGGCAAATTAGACGAAGCCCCCACTGGTAACGCACGTTGTCTCAATTATCACTTCAGTCCCATTGTCCGCATGACTAATACCTGGATAGAACCAGGAAAAACGCCAGTCGCCGATTTATTTACCGATATCAAAGAAGGAGTCTACGCCCGTAACTGGCTCGGCGGGATGACTAATGGTGAAATGTTCACCTTTAGCGCCGGGGAAGCATGGATGATTAGAAACGGTAAAATTGCCGAACCTGTCAGAGATGTCACACTGTCGGGTAATGTTTTCCAAACCCTAGCTGATATTGAAGCAATTGGCGATGATTTCTACTGGGATGAGTCTGGTGGCTGCGGTAAAGGAGGACAAAACGGTTTACCTGTAGGCTGTGGTGGCCCCAGCCTCCGCATTAAAGATGTCGTTGTAGGCGGAGAAGCTTAGTTAAATTCGTAATTGGTAATTTGTAATGATGAATTACCAATCATAAAATTTTCCATCCCAATAAGGTAAATTTATAGCGGTTATCGGTGGGATGAGGTACATTTCAACCCCACCCCCAACCCCTCCCCGCTTGCGGGGAGGGGTTGGGGGTGGGGTTCCGACTGTATTACAAGCAAGTAAGAACCGCTATATCTAGCCTCCAGCCCCTAGCCTCTAGCCACTATCAACTTGTACTGCACTCAATCGGAAAACGCTATATCTATGATTTCTTGAGCGAAGCCATCCACATATCTGGCGGGTCGGCATAGTAATCTATTTCTACAACTTGATATCGTAATAATTCAGAATCACACCGTAAAAGAATGTAATCAAATGGCAGAATGCCTTGACCGATGGCTGTCATTCTGCCTTCTAAACCACAACTGAGCAACTCAAATACGTAATCTTTACCTGGGATAAATTGACTGTAATCATGTGTTCTACATTTTTGCTTTGGTTCATTAATTGACATAACTGATAATGGCAACCAATTAAAAAAATTAAAACTTAAAGTCATAGCTTTTTTCATACCAAAATTACGAAACCGATATATCTTGAGCAATAACAAATAGTGAAAACCAGAAGATAACCTCTATCTCCTGATAAATAACTGTTTATGTAGATGAACCAACAGGTCGAATCAGTAACCGTTTCATCATTTTATAAGCAGGATTCCGAATCGAGGCAAGTTTTTTGTAGACTTAATTCTGAATTTTAATTGTTTAATTTTTAGCTAAAGATAATATCCGTGTTACTGTTGATGCTAACTATAATATCTATCAATGATTCAGTTTCTTGTAGTAGACTCCTCAAAGATAGGTTAGTACACAAATTATAGAAGTATAAAAGTTAGTGTTCACATCCTATTTACTAAAATTTCAATTAAGAACACTTGAAGATATAAGTCTTGATTACTTGACTTTCGATTATATATAAATATGTGTATTCAAGATGACATCCGAGTGTCATTTGGATGAATTTTTATCAAAAATACAAAATTTTAAATTATTTCAGTGGCCACTCAGCGAATTGTTAATACCAATTCCCGAAATTACTGATACACTTCCTCTGCACACGCCAGAGTGCTTCGAGTCGGGAGATACTTTCGGCAGTGAGGGAGTCGGCAAAGCCGCCCAACGCACTGCCTCACCACGCAACTGGCTCCTCTGCTTCCGATCGCCGAGCGACTTTTACCGAACGGAGTCGAGGTAAGTCGAGGCACTGCTTACCGATATGTATGATATTTAAAGTGAAATGGTATACTCTCTAGCCCCTAGCTTATACAAAAATAAGCGTTACAAAAAATGTAACAGCAACAGTAATACTTAAGCAAATTAGTAAAATAACAAAAGATTTTCCGCAATCTTGCTGATGACAAATCAAAAATTGTCATTAGCTCTTATACCCCGTCCCCTTTCACCCCTAAACCCAATTTCCATAGAAAATTTTGATGGGTAAGTCCTGGTTTGAAACCCTATCCCGCCTAGAACTACAGTTATAGGCTAATAGCCAAAGTCCACTCAACTGGACTGAAATGAACTTCTGCTTGAGTCCTCCCAAGAGGACTTGCGCTATGAGACTTGGAATTGATTCCGAGGCGGGATAGATGCACTCAACCTAGATTTATATGTACGCCATAGTCTTTAAGATGTCGGGTTTTGTTCCTCAAGCAAACCGACACCCAATATACAAAAAACTATGAACAATCCTTTTCCCCACTATCTTCTTTTACCTTTATTGCTGAGTTCGCTGCTGTTATCAGATACAGTCAGTGCCACATCAAAAACTCAAACCTTGCAGATAGCACAACAACCAACCCAACCAGACGCAACCCGCACCGCAGCAGAACAAGCATTGCTTGAAGGATTTGAGTTATACAAGCAAGGGACGGCCGAAAGCTTACAACAAGCACTTGAAAAATGGCAAATTGCCTTACCCCTGTGGCAGAAACTTGGCGATAAATCTAACGAAGCTTTTACTCTACTTGCAATTGGTCGTGTCTACGATGATTTAGGAGAAAAGCAGCAAGCACTGTCATATTATAACCAAGCTCTGCCCCTATATCGTGCAGTAGGCGATCGCTCCGGGGAAGCTACTACTCTCAATAATATTGGTCGAGTCCACGACATATTAGGAGAAAAGCAGCAATCACTGTCATATTACAACCAAGCTCTGCCTCTATATCGTGAGGTGGGTGATCGCTCCGGGGAAGCTACTACTCTCAATAATATTGGTCTAGTCTACTCAGGTTTAGGAGAAAAGCAGCAATCACTGTCATATTACAACCAAGCCCTGCCCTTATTTCGTGCAGTAAGCGATCGCGCAGGGGAAGCTTCTACTCTCACTAGTATTGGTGTAGTCTACTCAGATTTAGGAGAAAAGCAGAAAGCACTGTCATATTACAACCAAGCTCTGCCCTTATTTCGTGCAGTAAGTGATCGCGCAGGGGAAGCTGCTACTCTCCATAACATTGGTGCAGTCTACTCAGATTTAGGAGAAAAGCAGAAAGCACTGTCATATTACAACCAAGCTCTGCCCCTAATACGTGCAGTGGGCAATCGCTCCGGGGAAGCTTCTACTCTCACTAGTATTGGTGCAGTCTACTCAGATTTAGGAGAAAAGCAGAAAGCACTGTCATATTACAACCAAGCTCTGCCCTTATTTCGTGCAGTAAGCGATCGCTCCGGGGAAGCTAGAACTCTCCATAACATTGGTAGTGTCTACGACGATTTAGGAGAAAAGCAGAAAGCACTGTCATATTACAACCAATCTCTGCCCCTCAGACGTGCGGTGGGCGATCGCTCTGGTGAAGCTACTACTCTAAATAATATTGGTCTAGTCTACTCCGCATTAGGAGAAAAGCAGAAAGCACTGTCATATTACAACCAATCTCTGCCCCTCAGACGTGCGGTGGGCGATCGCTCTGGTGAAGCCAGAACTCTCACTAATATTGGTGCAGTCTACTCCGCATTAGGAGAAAAGCAGAAAGCACTGTCATATTACAACCAAGCTCTGCCCCTCAGACGTGCGGTGGGCGATCGCTCTGGTGAAGCTACTACTCTAAATAATATTGGTCTAGTCTACTCCGCATTAGGAGAAAAGCAGCAGGCATTGTCATATTACAACCAAGCTCTGCCCCTATATCGTGCAGTAGGCAATCGCTCTGGTGAAGCCAGAACTCTCACTAGTATTGGTGCAGTCTACTCCGCATTAGGAGAAAAGCAGAAAGCACTGTCATATTACAACCAAGCTCTGCCCCTCAGACGTGCAGTGGGCGATCGCTCTGGTGAAGCTAATACTCTCTTCCACATCGCTTACACAGAACGAGACAAAGGCAACTTGCAAACTGCGCTTACCCAAATCAAAGCATCCATCAAAATCATCGAAGAGTTACGCACCAAAATTGACGACAAAGAACTGCGTACTTCCTACTTTGCCACAGTACAAGATTATTATCAGTTCTACATCGACTTGCTAATGCAGTTGCATAAAAAAGAACCATCTAAAGGTTACGCCGCAAAAGCACTACATATCAGCGAACGCTCCCGCGCTAGAGGTTTAGTTGAACTATTAATCGAAGCCAATATTGATATCCGCAAAAATATTACCCCGGAATTAGCAGCCGAGGAAAAACGTCTGCAACTGCTACGAGAAGCCAAAGAAAAACAACTATCACAATTTGAAATTCAACCCCAACCAGCAGCAGAACTCATCGCCGCCACCAAAAGAGAAATCGAAGACATTCTCAAACAACAGCAAGAACTCACAAACAAAATTCGGGCGACTAACCCAGAATATGCCGCCTTGAAATATCCCCAACCCCTCACCTTGCCGCAAATTCAGCAACAACTCGACAAAGACACACTCTTATTGCAATACTCCATCGGTGAAGAACGCAGCTATCTGTGGGCTGTCACACCCAATTCTCTGGAAAGCTACGAACTACCAGGGCGCGAAAAGATAGCCCAAGCCGTCAAGAACTATAAAGAACCCCTATTATTTTGTCAAAACCGCGACTGTCAAAGCCTCTCTTTTCAGCAAGAAACTGCTAAATTCTTCCCAGCAGCAACCCAACTCAGTCAACTTATCCTCGCACCTGTGGCTGATAAATTAGGTGACAAACGCTTAGTTATCGTTGGCGATGACGCATTACAAAATATTCCCTTCGCCGCCTTAGTTGCACCCAACACTCCCGCCACCAACCAAAAAGATTACCAACCCCTCATCCTCAAACATGAAATTGTCAATTTGCCTTCCATGACGGCTATTGCTACCCACAGGCAAAAACTGCGTCAAAGGCAATTAGCACCCAAAACTTTAGCTGTTCTGGCTAACCCTGTGTTTAGTGCCGAAGATGAACGGGTAACAGGTAAACCAGCAGGAGTTACACCAGACTTAGACATGCGTGGTCAATTAGAACAGTCTGCCCTAAAACGCGCCGCACGCAATATCAACCGCAGTCAGTGGTGGGATGCGCTTCCCGGTACGCAGAAGGAAGCAGAGGCAATTTTACCGTTAGCACCATCAGACAGCCGCCTATTAGCTGTTGATTTTGATGCTAATTACAACTGGGCAACCAGCAAACAACTTGCACAATATCGCTTTGTGCATTTGGCAACACATGGCTTTGCCGACCCCACTAACCCAGAGTTATCAGGAATTGTGCTGTCTTTAGTTAACCAGCAAGGTCAATCTATTCCTGGTTATTTGCGCCTGAGTGATATTTTCAACCTGAATTTACCTGCTCAATTAGTGGTATTAAGTGCCTGTGAAACTGGTCTAGGTGCAGATATCAAAGGCGAGGGCTTGGTAGGGTTGACAAGAGGTTTAATGTATGCAGGTTCAGCCAGTGTGGCCTTGTCGTTGTGGCAAGTGAGTGATGACGCGACACCAGAACTAATGAAGGAGTTTTATCAACAAATGTTGCAAGGGAAAAAGTCACCGAATGCCGCCTTACGTGCAGCGCAAATAGCTATGTTGCAAAACCCTGATTGGCGTTATCCGTACTATTGGGGGGCTTTCACAGTTCAGGGTGAGTGGCGATGAGGCAGGAGGCAAGAGGCCGATGGGCTACCGTGTACACACAAGCCAAAAATGTTTGTGTTCAACCACATCCCGCCTAGAACTAAAGTTCCAGGCTTATAGCCAAAGTCCACTCAAGTGGACTGGAATGAACTTCTGCTTGAGTCATCTTCAGATGACTTGCGCTATGAGACTCGGAATTCATTCCGAGGCGGGACAGATGCACTCAACGAACATTTCATTTTTTTGTGTGTACACCGTAGGGCTGATGGGAAAGAGATTCAAACCTGCCTTTTATCATTCGTGGACTACCCTGCGGGAAGTTGCTAGTGCGGACTTCGTTTATATAGCCGAGCTAGGTGCAAGAAGTGAATTTAATCAGATTCTCGTTGAGAAATGGTATTAGTGTTCATAAATAAAGGAGTTTGATGTCATGAATAACAAATCTATTTTATTTATCTCTGGTGTTGTTGGTCTGATGACTTTGGGTGTTTGGTTTTCTGTGGAAGCACAGGTGAAAAAACAACCAGCAACAACCACAGCCCCGACGTTAAAAAAAGTAGGTCAATTAGAATTACAAAATAATGGCAAACCTTTTAAACCGTCAGAATTAGAACAATCAAATAAACCTATTAAAAAAGGAACCAGGGGAACTATAGGCAGAGACGATCGCCTGCCGATGTTAAGCAATAATTATCCTTGGTCTACTGTTGGTCGAATTGTGGGTGAATCGAACTCGCAAACTTACACCTGTACAGGAACTTTAATTGATGAAGATATTGTATTAACCAATGCTCATTGTGTAGTTGACCCCAAAACTGGCAATGTAGCAGATAGAGTTGCTTTTCTACCCAATGTAGTTGATGGTCGATATCAAGATAGAGCTTATGCGGTGCAGTATCTAGCGGGTACACACTTTCAAGATCAAAATGCTGCGGCTAATGATTGGGCGGTAATAAAAATTGATAGACCTCTGGGGCGTAAATATGGTTATCTAGGTTGGAAGTCGTTACCTTCTACAACTTTAATTCGCAATGAGAAAAAATTCTTTTTTGTCGGATATTCTGGTGATTATCCCCAAGCAGAAACAGAAAAGTTTTGGGGTTTAACAGCCGGACAAGGATGGACGGCAGGTTTTCAAGCTGGTTGCAGTATTGTAGATGAACAGTCCAGTATCTTATTACATGACTGCGATACTGCGGGTGGTTCATCTGGCGGCCCCATTATTGCTTCGATTGGTGGTGAACCTTATATTGTGGCTTTAAATAATGCGGAAATTAAAGATAGTAGCACTGGTAAAGGGATTATTAATTTGGCTGTGAATATATCCTTTTTAGATAGGTTATTTGGGAAGAAATAAGGGGTTAGAGGTTAGAGGTTAGTTAGAAATAAATTCGTAGGGTGTGTTAGGCTTTAGCCGTAACGCACCCTACTGGCGTGGCAAGCCTTAAATGTTGGCAAAGTCTTCTATAGGTGCGATCGCATATTTTCCTTGTTCATCTTGAGTGACTAAACCTAATGCGATTAAATCTCGATCAATAAACAATTTTGTCGCTTTACCACCTGCGTCAATTTTATGATTAATTAACTCCATTGCATAGCAAATTGTATCGTAAACTCTTTGAGGATTCACCGCAGTTGTAATTGGTTGATATCTACTCACCGATTCACATAATCGATACACACCGCGTTCTTGAAATTGGGGATAGCCATAATAATTGACGGCGCGTGGTAAAAAATATCCAGCAGTAATTGGCTTTGTTCCTGACGGACGCACACAGGCGTAACTACAGTCACCAACTGTATCAGCCGCCATACTCCCAGGCATAAATCGCAACACATTAAAATTCAAAAAATCTGGGTTACACTTTTCAATACCAAAGCGAATCGCCTCGATATCATCCTCAAAAGTCGTTGGCTCATATCCAATAATCTCAGTTTTATGAGAATTTAATTTAGCTTTTGGTAAACCTAAAATTAAAAAATAACTACTAGGTAAACCAGCTTGATTCATTTCTTGAAAAACTCTGACAATCTTAGCTGGATAATCAAAGGCTTGTTTAATTTGACTGGCAACAGAACCGTTAAATTTATGATTAGCTAATGAAACTTCTGGTAAAGTATGCTCAACCCCGAAAAACATATATACACAATTATGTTCTACTAAATAACGCATCTGTTCATAGTTGATTTTATCGATGCGTGTATTAGAACCCCATACAAAGCCTTCTTCTTGGAGAATTTCGGCTTCGCGTCTGGCTGCATAATCATGGACTGTAAAAGTATCAACATCTAAATAAACTGCTTCATAACCAAGCTGTTTTAATTGTTGTAATTGTCTCTTAAAAGATGTTTCACCTAACCTAATCACATTATTACTTTCACTACTTTTATTACAAAAACCACATCCCCAAGGACAGCCGCGCTGAGTAAAAAGTTGGGCGGTTTTTAATTGTCTACCGTCTGAAGCTTTAAAAATATCCATATCATGTACTTGGGGTACATGAACTAAACCAAAGTTTTGGTCAATATCATCAAAGTTATTCACTCTCGTTGCAATAGTTCGATGAAATTTTCCCTCCTGAGTTATAAAACACAACCCTGGTAATTTTGGCATCTCCTGATAAAAAGTGCCTCTAGCAACTGCATAAGCAATTTCAATAATTGATTCTTCGCCTTCACCATCACAATAGGCTGTTATCCAAGGTGTAATCCGGGCAATATCTTCAACGCTTTTAGTTGCATAGCCACCAACTAAAACTGGGACATTTTCTCTACCATATTTTTGCAGTTCGGCGAAAATTTTACTACTATGATTGTCAATTTCTGGCCATTGTGTTGTTAGACAACCAGAAAATATAATTAAATCAGCATCTCTGATGTCAGATAAAACATCATCAATAGATAAATCAAGGCGTTCTAAATCTAGTTGTAAAACCTGCCTAAATCCAGCGTTGAATAAACTTGAAGCTAAAACAGGCAAGGCTTTATTAGCACCGTTAAAGCTTCTGTGTTTGAGAAACTCTCCAATTAATACAATTTTGATAGAATTAATTAGAGTCGATATTTGTTTAGTTTTAGTTTGAGATAACACTATTACATACCTAAGTCTACAGTTTTGGTATATGGCAAAACCTGGCTATAGTGTTATGTTCTGTTCATAACATGTTGGGTAAAGCGAGAGTAAAACCCAACAAATTTTTGAGGCTATTGAGTTGCTCTACATCAACCCAAACTACAAATAAAAATAGATAAAGACTCAAAAAATTCACTTAATAACTGAACAGAAAAGCAGAATAATGGACTTGTATTCATATATCTTTAGAAAGACTTTAGAAACAAAATTCCATCATTCATGTATTCATTTTGAAAAACCTATAGCCGGAAAGCTGAGAAGTTTAATCAACAGCACCCAAAATTTTTAAAGAAGCTTTTTCCGCATCGGTCAAGCCTGTGGTGTTGCTAATATCCATGCGTTCGTATATGCGGTCTGGTTTAAGCGATCGCACTCTACTACCAGTCTTCACATCCCACAGTTGAATTTTTTCGTCTTCACCACCACTCGCCAAGAATTTGCCATCGGGGGTAAAAGCTAAAGAACGAATTGCGGCTGTATGTCCCAATTTGAAGATATCGAAGTTCTCACCTGTACTCACTAGCCACAACATCACAGTGGTATCAGCACCAGCACTGGCTAATATCTGCCCATCGGGACTAAAGGCGACGGAGTAGACTTGTTGCTGATGTCCTGTCAAGGTTTGAATACATTGACCTGTGCTGAGATTCCATAACTTCACGCTTTGGTCTTCGCTACCACTGGCTAAAAGCTGCCCATCAGGACTAAAAGCCACTGACCAAATCATGTCTTGATGTTCGGTAAATGTTTGCAGACATTCTCCATTTGCCACATCCCACAGTTTAATTTCGCTATCTGCACTACCACTGGCTAAAATCTTGCCTTGGGGATGAAAGGCTACTGTCCACACCCAATGGCTATGTTCTTTGATTCTTCTCACACATTCACCACTAGAAATGTCCCAGATGCGAATGCTGCGGTCTTCGCTGCTACTGGCTAGGGTTTGCCCATCAGGACTAAAAGCCACTGACCATACCCAGTTACTATGACCAATTAGGGTTTGTATACACCTGCTATGGTGAATGTCTTTAATGTCCCAGAGTTTGATGGTGTTATCTGCACTACCACTGGCGAGGATTTGCCCATTGGGATGAAAGGCGACTGAACGAATCCGCCCTTGATGTTCTCTGATAATCTGACATTCTGATGTTTGTAAGTTCCACAGACTAATATTGTGGTCATCTCTTCCACTGGCGAGAATTTGGCTATCGGGGCTAAATGCTACAGAATAGACATCACGGGTATAGCCTTGCAATACATTCAGGCAATCTCCTGTATTTACATCCCAAAGTCTAGCTGTTTGGTCGTCGCTACAACTGATTAAAGTGCGGTTATCAGGACTAAATGCGATCGCCCACACCTGACTATAATGACCTTGCAAGGTTTTCAAACATTCACCCCGGACAATATCCCAGAGTTTAATGGTTCTATCTTCACTACCACTAGCCAAAATTTGACCATCGGGACTAAACCGCACGGAATAAACTTTTTTACTATGTCCCGCCAACATTTGCCGAAATTTACCTGTATTTACATCCCACAATCTCAAGGTGAGGTCTCTACTACCACTGGCTAACATTCGCCCATCGGGACTAAAAGCGACAGAGTAGACATCACGACTATGACCTTGCAAGGTTTTTAAGCATTTACCCGTTTTGACATCCCACAGCTTGATTTTGCTATCGGCACTACCACTAGCCAATAACAAAGTATTTTTAATAGTTGGGGATGGTTGGAAGGTGACAGACCACACCCAACCATCATGATCAGTCAGTGTTTGCAGACAAACTCTGGTCGCAATATCCCAAATTTTAATTGTTTGGTCTTCACCTGCACTGGCTAATAAAGAACCATCGGGACTAAACCCTATGGAATAAACTTTATTAGTATGTTCTTGGAATGTGTGGAGACATTCGCCTGTTTGCACATCCCAGAGTTTAACTGTGTAGTCAGCACTTCCACTGGCGAGAATTTTACTATCTGGACTAAAGGCAAAAGCCCAAACCCAGGCGCTATGACCTTTGTAAATGCGAATTTGTTTAGTATCAGCAGTCCGCCATAATCGAATTTCTCCGGTGATTAAACCTGTGGCAAAAAATTTACCATCAGGACTAAATCTCACAGAAACAATACTAGAAAGGGTTTCTGTGAAGACCGAACCATTTAAATCAGCATTGGCAAAGCTGGTATCTTTTAAGTTGACATCTTGGAGATAAGCTTGCCAAATAGTCAAACCCGAAAAATCACGCCCACTTAAATCAATTTCAGAGTCTGGCTGGGATTTATCTATCTGGAGTTGTCGCAGCAGATTGATTAAGTTCCCAGCCGCGTAACCTTTGCTTAAGGACGAATCTTGCTGCAAAGTCCGCAGTAATTTTCGTAAATTGGCTTCGAGTGCAGTTTTTGTACCAAAAGCTTTGATTAGCTGTTGTTTGACTGGTTCTAGTATCAGCCGTTCTTGTATTTGCCGGATATAATCTAGCGATCGCGCCTGAATTAAAGGGTGGGCATTAATAAACTCCGGTTTTTTTTTTCACTCAAGTCACGAGTCACCTGTTCTATGTAGCGGGCGCTGACATATTCCATCACTACAGATTGCTGGCGAAATCTGCTGGCGTTTGCTTCTTTTTCAATGAGCGATCGCCTTAATAATGATTCAATAACTTCCAGGATTTTTAACTCTGCTTCTGTGTCTCTTAAATCATTTTTCAGTTCTGCTATGGATACATATTCCCGATAAATTGCCAGCCGATACATCACTTGTTTTTCTAGTTCTGACAAGCGGTTAAATTGCTGGTCTAAAAGTGTGCGAATATCTCCATAAACAGCGTTGGCTTCTCGAATTTCTCTTAAAAATTCTGTTACATTATTGCCAAATAAGTCATAAACTGTGGTTCCTACTATCTTTAAAGCTAAGGGATTCCCAGAATATCTGGTGACTAATTCTGCTAACTGCTCATCTGTAAAGTCTTTACAGCCTTTATCTAGCAAAATTTCTCTAGCTTCTGCTAAATCCAAGCTAGATAACTGCAAAACTTTCACTGGCAAATTCTTGCCTTCTAAAGCTGCGACTTCTTTTGGTTTTTCTCGACTAGTGATTAATAAACAACTCTCATGGGAGGTTTCAGCAACTTTTTTAAAAAAGTAGCCATAGTTTTCATAACCCTGTTCATATTCGCCAGCACATTCTTGTGTTTTGCCTTCGCCACTGCGTAGCACCGATTCGACGTTATCTAAAATGACTAAGCATCGATGTTTTCGCAAAACATCAATCAGCGCCAGGATTTTGTTATTTTCCCGAATAATTTTGTTATTTTCACTATTTTCATTGAGTTTTAGGTATTCTTCCGCATCTTTAGGTAAAAATCGCAAAAGCTGGTTGAGAATTTCTTCTAGGGGTGGTGCATTACGGAGCGATCGCCAAATCAAATATTTAAACTCTGACTTGATTTCTTGGGCAACTTTGGCGGCGATCGCCGTCTTACCAATTCCACCTATACCTAAAACCGCTACTAGCCGACACTGCACAGCCTGATCGCTACCAACTATCCATTCCTTTAAATCTGTAACATCTTCTTCTCTACCTTTAAAGCCTTCGACATCAACAGCTTCACCCCAGTCATCTTTTGATGAAGTCAGGTTTTCTGGAATACCTTGATACTGAGCATATAGCTTTTGTTTCAAATTATAAATTTTCTTATTACCACTGCCTTCTATACCTAATTTGCGGTAACTTTCTCCTAATCTTTTTCTGACTGCGGGTTGCGAAATCTTCAGCTTTTCCGCAATTTCCGCACCAGAAAAGTCGTTTAATGCTAATAATAATGCCTCTAGCTCAGTTTTCGTTACATTATGTCTAATAGCAACATTTGTAATGAAATCATCAGGAAGCAGAGGCATATCTGCTGCGCTCGTCATCTCATTTAAGCTCCACACAATATATTTAACTTATCAGTATGTGAGAACATTTTTTTATAGCACGCCTGCTAAATCGAAAAAAGACTCTACCACTACAGAATCGCTAGTAAATACACAATTGTATTACTGGTTGATAGCTATCCTATTTCAGATTTTATCAATGTCAACTATATTTTTATCCTAAAAAATAAAAATATGGCTGATTTTTTTCTCACCGAATGAGCCGTTTATAAAGATTTGTTGTATAAAAACCTACTACAAGTATAGCTTTTTATATCTACGTGAGATATAGCAGATGCGAAACTTATACATAAGTTTACAGACACAAAAAAATCTTTAAGAAAAATTCTTTTTAAGAGCTTGCTTTTTTAATTGAGATGTGATTATCTTATGTACAGAGAGGTATATGTGAGATATACAGATAAGTCACAACAACTCAACAGGCAACATCAGGGGGCAACAAAAATGAACAGCTGCTCACGACTGTCAGACTTTATCAGAACTTCCAACTCTGTCAAAACTGTCTTGAAAATAGGAGAACCATCCCCAGAAACCGCTTCTATATTCAAACCTCAAGAAAGAGGTAGCCCAGAAATTGTTCTCAAGCCGAAACAATGGTGTGAAGTTGAGTTGCCACTTGTCTTTTCTCACATGAGCATTTTACTCATCGAAACCTTATCGGAAACTCAACATGGCGAGTTAATGATTACCAGTAGAAAAGCTAACCACGAGACTTTTGTCAACTTGAAGAGTCATATAAACCACCGCCACCATGTGAATCAAAAGCAACTACAAGACATCCATACACTGTACGAAGAAATCATCGAAGCATGGATAGCTTATAGGCAGTCTCACAACCAAAAATAATCCCCTCCATCGCCCAATACGGTTCGGATAAGAAACTTACTTGTGTAGGCAAGCAAGGGTGCAGGGGTGAAAGGGGGAACGAAGGTACGCTCTCCCCTGCACCTGAAGCTCCTCCGCCCCCCTGCTCACCTCAACAGATACATTTGTTAACCGAACCGTATTGCTTCATCGCCACAGCTATCCCAAAGTCTAGAAGACTGGCAGCTTGGCGAGGTGATCAAAACAACTAAATATCTCTTTTGCTGAAGATTGGCTTCGATAAATCAGAAGTTTACAAGCCAGATATGTAACCAAAATTACGTATCTGGCTTTTTGCTTAGGTTTTTCTATCAGGAAGGAAATTCTATGAGCAATCACAAACAAGATCAAGGGTCTCTCATTCAACTCCCATCTGAAAACAGGAATAAAACTATGAAAACTAACCATCAAGACCGCCACAATCCACTTTTAATCTTGACTGCCAGAGGATTGAAGTTTTTTCTATGGACGTTGGCTGGTTTTGCGATCGCTTTTGTAGTGTTTCATATTTTCGGTGCGATCGCCATTGCCAACAGCCTGCTATCTTTCGATGTTTTAGTTTGGTTTTTCCGGGGTGCAGCCTCGTTGTTTTGCTTATTTGCGATCGCCATGATCATCGAGTCCTGGCGTTAATTCCAATTCTGGTGCTGTTTTACATATTGCCTTTGGCTTGGTTTTCATTTAGCCAAAGGCTTCACATTACGGAGGTCATATTTATGTCCGATAACAATGGCTTCAAAGGTGACACACTCTCACCAATTTTAGTCATCTTAGTTGCAGGCTCCATATCTCTGGCAATTGTCAATAAAGAGAATCATCCGGCTTACTTTGACATCGTAAAAATTGCAATGGCTTATGGCTTTGGCTCTCACAAGTCCAAAGACAGACCAAAACAGTAAGCTTGAGGTAGGGTTTAGAAAAGGGTATTTATATTCATTGCACCAAATGACTTCAGTCGCTTGGTGCAATGAATGAATATACATACTATAGCCTTCTGGTCAATTAACGATGGGTTAGACCACCTATCAATTAGCCAACAGTCTCATTCCATTCGTCGGGGTTAGGTGCAGAATGTATCTTAAGGGAAGATTGCTCTTACTTCACTTCTGCCTGAAACACACCTACCGGACAAGCAACATTTGTCCCACCTAAACCACAATAGCCGTTGGGATTTTTGGCGAGGTATTGCTGATGATAAGCTTCAGCATAGTAAAATTCTGGTGCATCGAGAATTTCTGTGGTGATTTCGCCATAACGCGCTTTGGTTAGTTCTTGTTGATAAGCATCTCGTGATGCTTCGGCTTGCTGTTTTTGACTTGCAGAATAGACGTAAATCCCGGAACGGTATTGTGTGCCAACGTCGTTACCTTGGCGCATTCCTTGGGTGGGGTTGTGGCTTTCCCAAAAAACTTTGAGAAGTTGAGCGTAACTAATAACTTGGGGGTCAAATACAACGAAGACGACTTCATTGTGACCAGTCATACCTGTACATACTTCTTCGTAAGTGGGGTTGGGTGTAATTCCGGCTGCATAACCAACAGCAGTGGTATAAACGCCTGGTAGTTGCCAGAATTTACGTTCTGCACCCCAAAAACAGCCTAAACCAAATAATGCCGTTTCCATACCTGCGGGGAAAGGTGGTTTGAGGGGATTGTTATTTACATAGTGATGAGCAGGTACAGGCATTACCTTTGACCGTCCTGGCAAAGCTTCTTCGGCAGTGGGAAGACTTAGCTTTTTTTTACCAAATCCAAACAGTACCATAGTTTCTAACTCTAAGGTTTGCTATACATTCTCAGTGTAGTTAATATTCTAACGATTCTGGCGATCGCTACGGAGTGAGGTAAGCTATTAAGCACTTAGTTTGCAGTTTAGACCGCAGGGGAGCAGAGGAGAGAGTTTAAGTCATTTATGTACAATTTCAATAGTGCAGCTTAAATGCTGATTAGCTTACTTCTAAATTAAAAAATATCCTATCGCTGTGTAGGCAAGAGGGTAGGTTGAGAATTATCAACTCATTGTTCTTTAACCCACAATGCTAATCCGCCTCCGCGACCACGGGCAGCGATCAAATTATCTGTGACTAAAAAGAAGGCAAAAAATGGCAATTTAGCTATGGGTTGGTTGTCAAAATCTATTGTTTGTGATTTGTTTTTACCTAGAGGTTTGTTATAGACAACACGACCAAATAAACCAATTTGGATATGAGTAAAATCAAATGCTAAAAGGTTTTTTTTGCCTAAATATTTAACTGGGCCTGTGAGTTTTAACAACGCAGACCCTAGTTTTACCTGATTGCTAATTTCACCTGTGGTTGGTGTTATTTGACTAAAGGAAATATAAGTTGGCGTAAATCTAGGCCAATAAAAACCTTTGCCTAAAATAATGCCACCACGCTGTCTCACTTTACGTGTGCCGGTGGCAAAGCAAAGTCGCCATGTTCCGACAAGAGAATCAAAATTATAGCTAATGCGTTGCTGTTTGGCGGTTTTTTCAGCTTGTAATAAAGCATCAACCACTACTTTAGCTGATGGGCGATCGCTATTTTGACCAGCTTGTGCTAACGTGGCGACAAACTCTGATGCCGTAATTGATGGTAATTCAGCAGTCATGAACAGTTGACTATTGTGAAGAAGACTTTGGTCTTAGTCTATCGCGCCAACTGGGTGTTGATGTTCCACCAGAACCTGAAGAACCAGAATTATTACCAGTGGAAGCAGGTTGAGAATTACGCGGTGCGGCCGAGTCTGATCCTGTTTGCCTGGAATTGCGGCGAGAACGAGATGGTTCTGTGGCTGTGGCGCTAGATTCATTTTCGCCTGTACGAGAGCGTCGCTGTCTTCTGGGTGTGTCACTGCTATCTTCTTGAGCTTGATATCGCCGCCGTCTTCTGGGTGTTTCTGAATTATCTTCTTGCTGCTGGTAACTATTTCTGCGTCGTCTGCGAGATGAACTGCTATCATCAGAGTCGCTGGAACTTACCTCCTCATTATTGTCACTGGAACTGTTGCGGAATTTTTTCGATTTAACTGGTTCGGCTTTAATTGTGCCTTTGCGACCTTCTAATTTCGGTCTTTCGGGGAATTTTTCGACGGGCATTCCCTCTGTCACTTTTTCCATAAATTCGTGCCAGGTGTAAGCTGCACTACCACTAGCGCCATAAGTAGGGCGGTTATTATCGTTACCTAGCCAAACGCCTGCCACAACTTGCGGGATGTAGCCAATAAACCACAAATCTCTAGCTTCGTCGGAAGTGCCAGTTTTCCCAGCTACAGGCCGATTATCGAGTTGGGCTGCTGCACCTGTACCTTCGACAACCACGTTACGCAACATCCAAGTCATGATGGCGGCACTATCAGCATCTAAAGCCCGTTGTGATTTAAAATCGGCTGACCAGATAACTTGACCTTGGCGGTTCAGAATGCGCCGAATACCGTGGGGTTCTACGTGTAAGCCTTGGGTGGCAAAGCTGCCGTAGGCGCTGGTTAATTCTAAAAGGTTGACTTCATTAGAACCGAGAGCGAGAGAATAATGACGATTCAGTTTTGATTTAATGCCCATATCGTGGGCTAGTTTAATTGTTGGCTCAAATCCGACATCTAGTAAAACTTTCAATGCAACTATGTTCACGGAACGCGTGAGTGCATCTCTCATATTCATCATGCCCCGGAATTTTTCGCCATAGTTTTTGGGTTCGTAACCATCGACGACAAAGGGTGCATCTAAATAAGTATCGTAAGGGCTTTTGCCAGTCGCGATCGCCGCAGCGTAGACAAATCCCTTAAAGGTTGAGCCTGGTTGACGTTTGGCTTGGGTAACGCGATTAAATTGGTTTGTGCTAAAGTCTTTACCGCCCACCATTGCTTTAATTTCACCACTGCGGGGTTCAATAGCGACTAAAGCGGCTTGCTTAAAGTTTTCCCAGCGCCCTTGATTTTGTAATACTTTTGTAACTGCGGCTTCGGCGGCTTGTTGCCATTTCAGTTCTAAGGTGGTTTCTACTGTTAACCCTCCAGCCGCCAGCACGTCTGCGGGAACATATTTGGGTAATTCTTGCTGGACGTAACTTGTAAAATATGGTGACTCTACTTGTAACCGTTTGGGTAAGCTGGTTTTGACCACTAAGGGTTCTTGAGCAGCTGCTTGACTTTCGGCGGCGGTAATAATTCCATCTTCCCGCATCCGTTGTAATACCAGATTGCGTCTTTGTTTCGCGGCTTCTGGATTTTGGGCTGGCGAATATAAACTCGGTGCAGGGGCTAAACCAGCAATGGTGGCTGCTTCGGCTAAAGTTAGTTGGTCTACTGGTTTGCTGAAGTATACCCAAGCGGCATCAGCTACACCATAGGCACCGGAACCTAAGTAAACCAAATTCAAATAACGTTCTAAAATTTGGTCTTTAGTAAATTCTTTTTCAAGTTTCTGGGCGAGACGAACTTCTTTGAGTTTGCGCCAGATGGTTTTTTCTTGTTTTAAGAATAAAATCCGGGCTAATTGTTGGGTAATGGTGCTACCACCTTCGACGACATTTTGCGATCGCAAGTTATTTAAACCTGCTCTGGCAATCCCTTGGGGATCAATACCATTGTGTTCTGTAAATCTGCGGTCTTCTGAGGCAATAAAGGCTTTTTTTAAAGTATCAGGAATTTGTGTGATTTTAAGTTGTTCTCTGGTAGCTTCTCCTTGCTGTTGGAGAATTTCTCCATCAGCAGCTTTGATGGTTAAGGTTTGTTCCCGAACCACAGCTTGTAATTCTGATTTATCCGGCAGAGTTTTATCGATGGAGGTGACGATATATTTCGTACCAACCACGCCACTACCGACAGTGAGTACTGCCCAAAACCAGAAACGACGATAAAATGGCTTTTCCCTACTGGTGAATATCTTGACTATTCCAGAGGAAACATGAGCCACCCGGCCAAATACTTGGCTGGCTTTTCCCACCTTGGTTGGGCTTAAGCTCTCGTCGGTGGATTCTTCATTTTTATATTGATTCCCAGGCGACAATCGCGGTTCCTCCTTGTCAGAGTCACTCAAACTTTGTTGGTTGTTGCTTGAACCAGGAGGTGAGATTCCCCACGTTAGTTCCTTGCTCCAAGTAAACACAGGTTAACCGCCTAAAAGAGATTTTAGGGTTTAATTAACTGTGTTCGTGTTAGTATATTATCCTATAAATAATTAACTGAATTCATTGCTACATAAAATATTATTCTGGTGTTTAATAGTAGAATTTTGTCAAGATTCAAGCCGTAATTTTATTTAATTCTTCAAAGAAAAATTGTTAAAAGTATCCGGTCTCAACGGGGAGCAAAAAAGAATAAATCATCCTGATGATAGTGGGCGAGAATTTCTTAGTAGTAAGGAAGGTGTACGGATAGCGGTAGCACTGGGAAGTAATCTAGGGGATTCTTGGCAAATATTAACAGATGTGATCGCCAAGTTAAGTGCAGTACCAAACATGCAATTAACAGCAACATCCAGTTGGTATAAAACCAAAGCAGTAGGGCCGCCGCAGCCAGATTATATTAATGGCTGTATTATCATGCAAGTAAACATCTCACCGCAGGGATTACTAGAAACCTTGTTAGCCATAGAACAGCAATTTGGAAGAGTTAGGCAAGAACGTTGGGGTCCGCGATCGCTCGATTTAGACTTGTTGTTGTATGATCAGGTAATTCTAGACACGCCAAATTTGCAAATCCCCCATCCGCGAATGCGAGAACGAGCATTTGTTTTAGTTCCCTTAGCCGAAATTGCACCGGACTGGATTGAGCCAGTTTCCGGATACACGATCAAACAGTTGGTAAAAGATGTAGACTGTTCTGATGTACATTTACTGAAGAGCAATTAAAGTCACTACCCATAAACAAGCAAAATCCTGATCCCACAAACGACAGACACAGTTTGTTCGTTGATTTTGAAAAGATAAAAACATCACTATGCCATTAGGTAGAGAATTACCACAGTTATTAAAGCAGCGCCTATTTCACAAAGGACGCAAATTTGATTTTGAAGTGAATCGTTTGCGTTTACCCAACAAATCAGAAGGAGAATGGGAGTGCATTCGTCACCCCGGCGGGGCGTTGGCTGTACCTGTCACCAATGAAGGAAAACTGGTGCTTGTGCGTCAGTATCGCTTCGCCGTTCAAGGCAGAATCTTAGAATTTCCCGCCGGCACTTTAGAATATAACGAAGATCCCCAAGCCACAGTCAAACGGGAAATTGAAGAAGAAACAGGCTATAGCGCCCAAACATGGCGCAAACTCGGTGAATTTTTCCTTGCACCGGGATATTCCGATGAAATTATTTATGCTTTTCTCGCCCAAGATTTAGAAAAGCTAGAAAAGCCGCCTACCCAAGACGAAGATGAAGACATTGAAACAGTCCTGATGACACCAGAGGAACTGGAAGCCGCAATTTTACAAGGCGAACCAGTCGATGCAAAATCAATCGCCAGCTTTTTCTTAGCGCGTCCTTTTTTGTAGTTGTTGTTGGATAATCAAAAGCGATCGCTCCCTGATTCTACCAGACTGAGAGCGATCGCTTTTGCTTTAAGATTTATTACCATAAGTTAAGCAGAAAAGTAGGTTGGGGGAAGCGATAGCGAAACCCAACAAAGTTTGCTTGGATGGTGGGTTAGTCTTCGAGAAGCCGCGCGGAACGCATCTACGTTACTCAACTCAAGCTACGCCACAATTAGTTTTTGGTCTTAATACCCTTTTACCCTTATTTTTCTGGAGATTAACTAATTCCAAATCCACTATATTCTCTCATATATGGAGGTTGCAGTCCCAGAACAATATCGTTTTTTGCAACTCCTTTAGCTATTAATATATCAGCAATGATTGTGTCTGTTTGATTGCGTTGAATCCAAATTTTTTCTTCTCTAATTTCTAAATGAAGTACACAGTTATAAATCCGGCGATGTTCGTTCCAACCCAAATCAATTAATAAGTAACGGTCATTGACTAAATCAAAAACTGTTTCTGATTCAATTTCTCCCCCTAAAACTTTTCCGTGAGATTCTTCAGTTAATACTTGCTGAATATATTTGCGATATCTCGTTAATTTATCCATTTGATAATTACCTCATTTCTTGAGTCATAAATGATTAACTTAATTTGATATCTCCTAATAGAAGCTTGGGGCAAATCTCGATAAAAAAATGATTCATAAGCCTCAAGCGGGACAGCTAAATATAGCAGACGTTCTGGTTCAGTTTCTTCTAAAACCAGACGATAATTCAAAAATTGCCCTAAAGCTAGATGAAAATCAAAAATAGCTGAATCACTGAGAAAACTTTTAACTTCTACTGCTATTTTTTGTTCATATTTTTCTGCGGCTATAAGTTTCTCTGCTCCCAAATCGATGGAAATTTTATCCTCTTCACCAAATTCAATCCTTAATGGGTCATGAGTAATTACCCATCCCTCTTTTTCTAGTCCCTGTTTAACAGCATAATGAAATTTGTCTCTAGCAGACATTCTATTTTTTATCCCGATTTATCCAAATCCCGCGCATCCCAACAGCCTTCGCCCCTTGATAATCTTCCACAATGCTGTCGCCAATATGCCATGCTGCTGACGGCGCACAATCATGTTTTTCTAAAGCAACGGCAAAAATTTGGGGATCGGGTTTAGCTGCACATGCTTGAGTGGAAATTGTCACTGAGGTAAAGTAGTCACTAATTCCCAGACTTTGCAACACAGAATAAATTCGAGAATCAAAGTTAGAAATAATCCCTAGTTCAATTCCCAAACGTCGCCAGTTCATTAAAGATGGCACGACATCAGCATAGATAAACCAAGGTTCAGCCGTGCCGAAATGAATATAAAGTTCGCTAAAAAAAGCCGAAAAGTCAGAAAATTGCTGGAGTACACCAGCCGTCTCAAAGGTATTGAGGGCAATTACTCGCCACCAGTCAAACTCGCGTTGAGGTACATCGGCTGGTTCTGCATCTAAAAATATCGGTGGTGGTGCAGCTTTAAAACTTTGGATAAATGCTTGATTTAATCTGGGCGCAGAAACTTCCACACCAAATTCTTTGGCTATCTGACTATATACTTCGCCTACACTGCCTTTGACACCAAATATTGTGCCGACAGCATCTAGAAAAATAACTTTCGGTCGTTCCATCAAACTGTTTGTAATGAATGTATTTTGAACGTGATACTAATGTGAACCAAGACAAGGACAGATGGATTGATAGAACCCAAATACTCAAAACAATTCCCAACCCAAAATAATACGAGATTAAATTGATTGGGAAATTGTCTCTATAATAGGACGGACTAGCCAGTTAAAGCCAACTTTGAGTTGATGTTCTAAAGTCGGCATTCGATACAAATAGGCAAGACGACGCGCCACATAGCCTAAAGAACCGTCGAGTTTCACGCCTAAACCCGTGAGAGTGGCGTTATCTGTACCCAGGGCCAGCATTTCGCCAAGTTTTTGATAACGGAAGGGTAACAAAGGGCGATCGCTCAAAGAAGCCCAGATATTCCACGCGGTATAATCAGCTTGTTGAAAAGCTGCTTGGGCTGTGGCGGGAATTTGTTGATCTTCCGCATCTCGACAGTCGGCTAAATCTCCCAAGGCGAAAATTTCTGGGTGGTCAACTACTTGTAGGGTTGGTGTGGTCGTAATTTGATGACGTTGGTTTTGTTTAAAAGGTAAGTTTTTCACCACAGGCGTGACTTGTGTACCTACAGTCCAAATCACTAAATCTACAGGAATCGTATCAATTTGATTTTTATATTCCAGTGAAATGGTATCTGCACCAATTGATTCCACTTTGGTTTCTAAATCAATAAATACACCCCTGGCTTCTAAAGCTTTCTTGGCGGTTTCGCGGTTAAACTCTGGGGAGGTGCGTAAAATTTGGTCGCTGATTTCAATTAACCGCAAACGTGCTTTTTCGCCTAGTCTGTCGGCTAGTTTACAAGCTAATTCCACACCACTATAACCAGCACCCACAATGGCAATGCGGATTTTATCAGCCTCGGATTCTGCTAAAACTTGCAGCCGTTGTTCTAGGCGGTAAGCATCATTGATAGTACGGAAAGGTAAGGCGTAGGATGTAGCGCCGGGAACCATATCAAGTGGTGTTTCTCCGCCTAAAGCCAGCACTAAGCGATCGTAGTGAATTTCTGGCCCGTCTTGTAATTGTACCCGTTGCTGGTCGGTGTCAATGCCTGCGACTACTGCTTGGTAAAAACGTACACCTGTACCTTGGAGAAGTTCGGCAAAGGGAGGCGCAATTTCCCAAGTTTGCAATTCACCTGTAAGCAATTCGTAGAGTAAGGGGGAAAATAGAAAGCGATCGCTTTGGTCTACCAGTACAATTTCGGGTTTTTGCTGCGATTCCCAAGGTAACTGGCTTAAGCGCAACGCAGTGTAGAGACCACCAAAGCCTCCACCAAGGATTAAAATTCTCTGAGTTTGTTGAGTCATCATTTGTATAGGATGGTTAATCCCCGTCGGGCATCTACCTCTCAGTGTAATGATTTTAGGACTGACTCACAAAGATTTCCTTTGGAGATTGGGTGAAAAAGTGAAAGGGTGTAAGGGTTTTAGATACATACACCCCTATACCCCCATACCCCTACACCCCTTCTTCTGAGTTAATTACCACCAGAAGTCACGGATTTATTGTGTATGGCGGTATCTTCAGCTTTTCTGTGCCATTCGCCATTTTGACTTTGTTCGTATTCGTTTCGTACACTATTCCAAGCAACATCAGTAGCACCTGCTTCACTTAACCCATCATGTTGAGAGGCGTTGAAAGCAGCACAGAAAATTTGTTGAGCATGTTGAGGAAGTTTGTCTTGAATATCTTGAGGTAATTCTTCTATTTTGTTATAAGGCATAAACTAACTCCAGTATTTTGACCTGGGTTAATCCTAGAAAATCTAGCCATACAACTTCCTCTGACTTTCAGTAGAAATGGGTAATAAATATCAATAGGTCAACAGAAATATTTATTTGCCATCAACAAGCGATCGCCTGACAATTTTGCTCTACAGCACGTTTTAAGTCAGTGAGGTACACTATGAGTAATAAGTAATGAGTAGTGAGTAATACAGCGTTTTTTATCTCAATAAAGTACATTCCTCTAGCCTCTAGCCCCTATCAACTTGTACTGCAATCAACAGAAAAATGCTGTAAGTAATGAGTAATAAGTAAATTTCTGACTCATTACTCATTACTTTTTTAATCAGTTGCTGTACCTCATAAACATCAAATCTGCTGTAACTTATGGTGCTAACAATGCTGTAAGTTGTTGTTGCGCGGCGTTGATATTTCCGCGAACAATGATGAAATCTTCGTTACTGAGATTAACAAGTAAGTCTTGTTGATTGCGAATAAAGCTGACAGAAGCACCAATCTGAAAATACTGGCTAAAATCAAAGCTGTCACCGGCTTGAAAGTCCACAATCGTATCTAAATCCTGCAAGCCGTCTTGGAAAATCTCACCACCAAAGCGGAAGATATCGGAACTACCACCACCCCGCAGGATGTCACTACCAGCGCCACCATCTAAAATATCATTGCCACCATTACCATATAAACTATCGTTACCGGCTCCACCGACAAAGATATCTCTCTGATTACCACCAATCAAGCTATCATCGCCATCACCACCATAAATAGTGCCATTAACTACACCGCCTTGACCGTTGTATGTATCGTTATTGGCACTTAGCAGAATGTCTCCATTAATTATGCCACTGTTACGGACTTTAACAGTACCTACAGCTTGACTAGCTGCGATCGCTAATTGTCCATCATCAGTTAAACCACCATCAATAACACCACTGTTAATAATTGCACCATTGAGTTGAGTATATCTTTCAATCAGGACAGCCGCCCCATTTTCCGCCGTTAAAATGCCAGAGTTTTCAATGTTGCCATTAAATATAGAAGTGTGAGAACCTGATTCTGCTACCCAATAAAGCCTAATAGCTGCGGCTTGGTTGGTTTGATTATTTGGTAAACCATCAGCAACGCCTCGACCTTGAATTACACCGCGATTAATGATGGAACCATTCACCTCAGCACCTAATTCTAAGGAAATCGCATCCCCATTTAAGCCTGCGCCAACACTAATTACGCCACTAGCGCGGTTTTCAATAAAAATATTACGCGCTGTTAAATCACCATAAATTGTGCCATTGCGCGGGTCGGCTGTAGTGGTAATTAAGCCTTGATTAATTACTCTGACTTGATTACCGCCAATATTCACCGCCCGGCTAGTACTGGTAATTATGCCAGTATTGAATAGCACACCATTAACTCGACCGCCATTGGCAAAATTCACGCCGTCGCGTCCACCGTTAATAATGCCATTATTGACAATTCTGCCAGTGACTTCACTACCATCCACTAAGAGAATACCCGTACCATTGCTAGGGTTAGTACTCTGAATTACACCGCGATTAATAATCATTGGTGACAAGTTAAAGCTGTAAGTCTTTTGTCAAGAGGCTTTGAGAGAATTGTTGAAAAAAAACTGGTCAGACCCTCGTTGAAGATCAGGAAAAGGAGCGACAATTAACT